>JALZMD010000282.1 GCA_030858375.1 Chloroflexota bacterium | reverse complement strand
CGACACCGGCGTATTCGTTCCACTGGCCGTAGGCGGCCAGCCCGAACGCCTCGTCATCGGGATGGGCGCCAATGAACAGCACGTCAAGGTCGACTGATCCATCGGCCGCCACGTCCGCGACAGGCGTCGCCCCTGGTGTCGCTTCCGGGGTTGCCTGAAAGGCCACCACAGACCCGCCGAGCGTGCCGAACACGAGCCCGAGCGTGACGAGCAATGCTACTGCCGAGCGCGGAAAACGCATTTTCATATGGGCCCCCAAACCGATGGTGGTCGAACAAGCGAACGGTATCCCTCTACACAAGCACAATTACCGCGAGATGGCAATACCGTCACACGATAAGCGGGTACGTCCCAGGATTCTGCATTGCCGCTCGGCGCGACCCAGCACTCACCCCGTCAAGGGCGCTCAGCCCTTAAGCGCGCCTTCGGTCAGGCCGCGGATCAGTTGCTTCTGGAACAGCAGGAAGATCAGGATCAGCGGCAGGAAGATGATCGTCGCCCCGGCCGCGATGAGCGGCATGTTCGAGGTCCAGCGCTGCTGGAAATACAGGATGCCGACGGGCAAGGTGTGGTACGTGGGGTCGATGTTCACCACCAGCGGCAGCAGGAACTCGTTCCATGTCCAGATGAAAAAGAGGAGGCCCAACGTTCCGATCAGTGGCCGCGAAAGCGGGAACATTACCTGCCACAGAACCTGCCACGAATTGGCCCCATCGAGTACCGAAGCTTCGACGATGTCCTTCGGCACGGACGCGAAGGTCTGGCGCATGAGCAGTGTGCCGAACGACATGCTCAAGGCGATCTGGGGCAGGATCAGCGCCCAGAGGCTGTCGAGCAGGTTGACCTCGCGCAAGAGATAGAAGAGCGGCACCACCATCGCCTGCAACGGCACGACCAGGCCGATCAGGAGGTAGGCGAATAGCGCGTTGGAGCCGCGGAACCGGAACCTGGCGAAGGCATAGCCGGTCATTGCCGAAAACAGCACGGAGGGGATCACCACCGCGATCGCGACGACCGTGCTGTTGAAGAAGAAGCGGCTGAACCTCCCCTGATCCCATGCCTCGCGGTAGGTGCCCCAATTCGGCGTTTCCGGCAAGGCGAGCACGTTCTGCACGATCTCCGGCATCGTTTTGAGCGAGGCGAGGGTGGTGACCAGGAATGGCACGATCGCGACCAGGCAGCCGAGCACCAGGAGCAGGTAGGCAAGGCTGCGCTTAATCATCCTGGTCACCGAACAGCTGCAATACCGCAAGCGACAGAATCAGGGTAACGAGGGAGAGCACGATCGCGATCGATATCGCGTATCCGGCCTGGTTGCTGTCCAGCGTGTTCATCATGTAGAGGGCCAGCACCGAGGTCGAATCGCCGGGCCCACCATCGGTCGTCGCCTTGACGACATCGAATGCCCGGAGCGCGTTGATGAGATTGACGGAAAGCACCACGGCAATCTCGCGCCGCAGCCCCGGAAGCGTGACCGCCGTGAACTCCTGCCAGCCGTTGGCGCCATCGAGGCGGGCGGCATCGTAGAGATCGGCGGGAATCTTCTGGATGCCAGCCACGAACACCACATAACAGAATCCGTAGGCAGCCCAGGCGCCGATGAACCCGATCGTGGGCAGGGCCCAGGTGAAATCGGCAAGCCAGGTTGGTGGACTGAATCCCCAACCCTTGAGCACACTATTGACCGGACCAAAGACTGGATTGAGCAACCAGCGCCAAACGACGCCGATCAGCACCCCTGGCATGATGTACGGCAGGAATAACCCGGCCTGGAAGATCGCGGCGCCGCGCAGCTTCATCTGGTGCACCAGCGCCGCGGGGGCCAGACCGAGAATCGTGGGCAGGATCACGAAATAGGGAATTAGAATCAGGTTGTGCCGGAGCGCAGTCCAGAACCGGGGTTCCCCGAAGGCGCGAGTGAAGTTGTCCGGCCCGACGAAGGTCGCGGTGTCCCACGAGACGCCGTTCCATGCCGTCATGCTCAAGCCGACGGCCGCAACGACCGGCAGGGCGACGAAGAGGGTGAACACAATGAGCCCGGGCAGCAGGTAGAGGTAGGGCTCCCACGCCGGACCGGTTCGCCGTTGCCGGGAAGACGACAAGGAGCCGGCCAGGGTGACCGGCTCCCGAACGAGCTCTCCCGCGCTAAGCGAAGGAGGCTGCATAGAATTCCTGGAGGGACGCCTGGAACTCCTCCGGGGTCACCTGGCCGCCCAGCAGTTCTTGCAGCGCGGCGGTGAGTACGTCGTAGAACCCCGGGGCGGCCCAGTCCATGTAGTGACCGACGGCATCATCAGCGAGCGAGTCGTTCCAGGCCGCGTACATTTCTCCATCGACCGTGCCCTCGACGATCTGGTCGGCAGCGATTTCCCCCAGCGGAAGCGTGCCGGCGTCGAGGAAGGCGTTAAAGGATTCCTCGGATACCAGGGAATCGATGAACTTAGCCGCGACCGCCGGATCGGCTGCGTTGGCCGTGATGCTGTAGGGGATGCCGACGCCGCCGACATGGAGCACGGGAACGTCGGCATTGGCGGGCGGCATCACGAAGAACCCGGCGTTCTCGCCCATGCTCTCCTTAACCGCGCCAGCCGCCCAACTCCCCTGCATGAGGACGCCGCCGACACCGGTCGTGAAGAGGGCGGTGGCATCGTCGCCGGTGACGCCATCGAAACCTTCCATAAAGTACCCGGCGTCGTTCCAGGCGACCACCCGGTTGGCGGCCTCTAGAATCGACGGGTCGGAGAAGTCGGCTTCGCCGCGCCGGTAGATCAACCCGTCGAGGAACTCCCGCGTCGTGTCGACGCCATGCAGCTCGCCGAATAGGTGAATTGCCTGCCACTGATCGAGGTTACCAAAAACGAGTGGCTCGACACCTGCTTCCCGCAGGGTGCCCAGCAACGTCTCGAACTCCTCAAACGTGGACGGAACTTGAACTCCATTGTCGGCGAAGATCTGCTTGTTGTAGTAGAACCCGACGATTTCCGATTCGGCGGGCAGCCCCCAAAGCTCGCCCTCGCCGAAGGTCGTGCCGTCGGCAGTGTACATGCAGCGGGCGAGCAAACTGGCCGCGAACCGTTCGGACCAGCCGTATTCCGCGTCGTAGTCGGCCAGCGACAGGATCTGCCCCGCTCGGGCCATTGGCCCGGTCAGCGACTCGCCGTTGTTGACCTGGGCCACATCTGGCCCCTGGTCGCTGTCGACCGAGCGTGGCAACGTGTCCTGGAGTTCCTCGAGTGTCCAGCCTCGGTGGGCGACCGTCACGCCATTTGCTTCGCCGAACGACGCGCCAATACCGTCGATGATCCCGGTCCGGATCGGGTCGGTGTACGTAGTCCAGACATCGATCTGGGTGTCCTGGGCGGCCACCGCCGCGACACCGAGACCTGCAGCCGGGATCGTGCCGCCGGCAAGTGCCGTGCCCACGGTAACCGCTCCGGTTCGCTTGAGAAGATCGCGCCTGTCCATTCGCTATACTCCTGGCGTTGCAATGGCGATCTCTGTGATCCCCATCAACGCATGAAACTTCCTAAAGGGAAGTTGACTGGCCCCTGATCTAGTGATGATGTCATATGGGCACGCAAGCCGCAACACGGATGATCGCACCACCGACAAGCGGTGCCGGCCGCAACCAGGGGCCGCTCCGCTAAAC
>JALZMD010000269.1 GCA_030858375.1 Chloroflexota bacterium | reverse complement strand
CCCGGTGCTGCGCGTCGATCCCTTCGTCCTCGGCGCAGGCGGCGCGGACCGTGCCCATCACCTGGGTGGTGACCGTCGGGACCAGCGCCCACCAATTCTGGCCGGTGCGGGGCCGGACGAAGCCAGCGACGTACAGCCAGTGGTAGCGGCGACGGACCCAAGCGATGGGGCGCTGCCCGCGCCTGGCCCAGACCCGGCGCGTGACCGGCAGCCGCCCAAGGCGGTGCTCGTCCATTGCCCACAGGGTCAGCGTGGCCTCGGGATGGGCGGCGCGGACCGCATCCACCTGTGCCTGAAGGCCCCTTTTGTGAAGGCCGCCTGCGCATCGGGATCGGCCGTGGTGGCCCGCGGCCGCGGGCGCTGGAGACTGAACCCGAGCGCTCGCAGCGCCTCCCACCCCCGAGCCTCGGCGCCCGGGCGGCCGAGCCGGGCGGCCATCCAGGCCGAGACCTTGCCACAGGTCCAGACCCCACCATCCGGGGCGGGTCCGTCCAGGGCATCCGCCAACGCGTCCCGCAGGGCGGGGGTAAGCAGGGGCGGGTTGCCCCCACGGTGCGCGGTCCGCTGATCGACCAGCGCCTTCGGACCGCCGGCGTTGAAGCGGCGAATGATCGCACGGACCCAGTTGGCGCTGTACCCGACCAGCTGGGCGACCTCCGGTACGTGATGGCCCTGGGCGACGAGCCAGACGATCTGCCAGTGGCTGCGGGCCACCGGGTCGTGGGCCTGGCGGTAGCGGACCGCGAGCTCCTCCACGGAGAGCTGCGGCGTGACCGTGGCATAGCGGGGCATGGCGAGACCTCCTTCATCGTCCAGCCAGTATCTCATCACGGTCTACCCGAAGTCCGTATAACGCGCTTCGCGCTGGGACACTGGTATTCGCATCAGCCGCCGCGTGGAGGGGCGGCCGACGACGCCGATCGCTGGACAATCATGATCTGTCCACCATCGCCTCGCCATCAAGCAGGCAGGAAGCCGCCCGGAATGAAATCCATTCCGGGCCGCTACATCACGCTTGATGGCGAGACGTCACACCGTGACTTCGGCATCCTTACGCACGAACCGGTAGTCCTTGATGAACTCCTCGACCCGGTCGCGTGCGATGTCGTCGTGGTACTGCTCCGGCGGCGACTTCATGAAGTACGACGATGGCGCCAGCAACGCCCCGCCGATGCCGTTGTTCAGGGCCAGCTTCGCGCAGCGGATGGCGTCGATCACGACCCCGGCGCTGTTCGGCGAATCCCATACCTCCAACTTCATCTCCACGTTGAGCGGCACGTCGTCGAAGGTGGTGCCTTCCAGCCGGATGTGTGCCCACTTGCGGTCCTGCAACCACGGCACGTGATCGCTGGGACCGACGTGGACGTTGTCAGCGCCAATCTCGTAGTCCAACTGCGAGGTGACCGCGTTGGTCTTGGAGATCTTCTTCGATTCCAGTCGGTCGCGCTCCAGCATGTTGAGGAAATCGGTGTTGCCGCCGAAGTTCAGCTGGTAGGTGCGATCGATCCGCACGCCCCGGTCGGCGAAGAGGCGGGTGAGCATCCGGTGCCTGATCGTGGCCCCGACCTGGCTCTTGATGTCGTCACCCACGATCGGGAGGTTGGCTTCCTCGAACCGTTGCCGCCAGGAATCTTCGCGGGCGATGAAGACAGGGATGCAGTTCACGAAGGCGCAGCCTGCTTCCAGGATCTGCTCCACATACCATTTCGTCGCAACTTCAGAGCCGACCGGCAGGTAGGAGACCACGACGTCGGTCTCTGTTTCCGTAAGAATGCGTGCGACATCGGCGGGCGGGCCGTCAACTTCGGTGACGATGTCGGAGAGGTATTTGCCGATGCCATCGAGCGTCATGCCGCGGTGGACCGGAACGCCGAGGTGGGGAACCTTGGAAAAGGTGATCGTGTTGTTGGGTTCGGCCCGGATCGCCTCGCCCAGGTCCTTGCCGACCTTGCCGGCATCGACATCGAAGGCGGCGGTGAACTCGATGTCGCGAATGTGGTAGCCGCCAAGGTTGACGTGCATCAGGCCGGGGACGAATTCGTCCTCCGGGGCTTCCCGGTAGTACTGTACGCCCTGCACGAGGGATGAGGCGCAGTTGCCGACACCGATGATGGCGACGCGAATCTTGTCCTGGTTCTTCCGCGGGTCCTGGTTCATGGTCGTGTGCCTCATGGGGATGCGCGAGCATCCCGGTCAGCAGCGCCGTTCTCCCGTGACTCTGGACGTACAGCACGCACGACTCCGAAACCCCTCCTCGTCGGCTCAGGCCACGAGAGGGATCGGATCGTACTCCTTGAAGAAGGAGCCGAGCAGCCGGAAGGGATCGTCTGGCGATCCTTGGCTGATCTCTGCGCACGTTCCGTTGTCAAGGTGAGGACGGTATCGCCGCATCGCAACGGTCAAATCGTCCACCATCGGCGAGTGCCTGGTCAGATGCCCCGCGGTGGCATCCGGGCGTACGTCGCCGACGTGTTGGTGAGGATTCTACCCGAAGGCGACCAGACGCGTGTACCCGTCGAGAGTGACATTAGGACTTCGGTGTAGTCGCGGAAACGTAACGAGTCTTGCTCCAAAACCAACGGTGTCAGGGGCCACCTCCTCAATCACTCCACGCTTCGCTTCTCGATAGGCATCTGAAATGACCGCGAGAAGTCTATCGGTAATCACATTCGTACAGGTGCCCTTGCCTAGCGCCACCGGTTTTATCACGTCTTCGATTCGTGAAATCGATAGCGGTGCTCGTCTTTGAAAGGCGGCTCGATAGAAGCAAATGGAGCCACCCTTTTCGTTATAGATCGATACAAGCCCTACAGGTTCATCAGGCAATCGAACATTGAGAATCCAGCGCCCTTTGCCAACGGTCGTGAAACCTCTTGCTATTCCTTCATTAATGAGCGAATCGACCCACGTAGCGACGTGGCGAAGTTCGGACTGCTTCTCGGTTGGAGCATGGTCGATGCTTTTCACGAATTCATCAGTCCCATCCATGGCGATAGGAGTCGATGATGGCTTCTTTACTCCTCCGGTCGCCGGGGATTCCGCCACATGCTTGTCATGGCCAGGATCGATCCGCCGAGGCACCACAATCTGCCTGCCATTGACGTCAAACGAAGACACGGTGATGAGGTCGATGGTAAGTTTGTCGGTCACCGACTCCAGATATCCCACAAGCCGCACAAGCTCTGGGGGAGCTTCATCCAGCACAAGTACCAGGCGAAATGCGCCTTCTCCCAAGCCTTGGTCTACCGCATTGTTGAACTGATCGACGCGGAATTCTCCTGACTGGTCTTCGCTGGACATGGCTTCGGCCAGAGTTGTGAGCCCTCTCTCCGCCAAATATCCCTGAAGAAGCGTCTGCTCCAAATACTCATGGTCCAGTTCAGCGAGTGAAGCTGCATAAGTAAGGACCTGGCTGGGCGACCACGGCTCGGCGGGCCTCTGCGTTCTTTCTCAGCTTTACTTCGATCAAGATAAGACGGCCATTGGGCTCAATGCCGAGCAGGTCCGCATAGTTCCCGCTCTAGCCCGGATTATTCACAAGCGGTGGGGACGGGCGGCGAGCAGGTGCCACCACCCTTCGCCGGGATGACTCGATGCCAGCCGCAATCGGACCCGGTCTCGCCGTTCCCGGACCCAGCCGCCGATC
>JALZMD010000249.1 GCA_030858375.1 Chloroflexota bacterium | reverse complement strand
CCCCCCACTCGTTCACTCCCGGAAGGAACCGCCCATGACCTCCTCATTCGATACCCTCTCGATCCATGCACCGGAACTCACCACCGAACAGCTCGACAGCGTGGATGGCGGTGTCGCCATGGCGATCGCCATGATCGTCGCCATCGCCTACTACAGCTGGTGGGCCTCCACCCTGTAGCAACCGATGTGGCCGGATTCATCATGACCGGCTTCCTCTTCATTGTGAAAGGAACATCCATGAACACGTCGTCTCTTCCCGTTATCCCGGCCCTTACCGAAGCGCAGCTCGCCCAGGTCACCGGTGGTCACCTGCCAGGCATGATCCTGGACACGGTGGTGAAGGTCGTCATCGCCACACCCAAATAACAGGACCGTTGGCGGGGTCAGCCGGGCCCATTTGGAATCCCAGTTGACCTTGCCCGGAGGAGCAATCGATGGACACCCCCTTCGACATCGTTCCGGAAGACGACATTGATCCGCAGGCTGGAAACCGTGATGAAGCGATCGGTGGTGTCCTCTCGATCATGGTCCTCGCCTTGCTCGTTTACGGGTCCGCATACGTTTTCCAGAGCCTTAACCTCGCCGGCCTGGCGTAGCGCCAGGGCCAATTCCAAAGGAGTTCACCATGTTTTCGATGCTCGTCTCGTTCGCCGGGGCCGCCACGGATCCAAACGCAGGTCGCCTGGGGCCCGTCATCGATCGGCTGATCTCGTTCGGCCTCGATCACGGACCCTTCACCTGGCCATTCTTTCCGTACTTCATCGTTCCCTATATCTAACGGCGGACCGGTCGTCCAGAACCGGCTCAATCACCAGGAAACACGCCACGGGTGAAGTGCATGACTTCACCCGTGGCGCATTTGGCTGTTCCGGGTCACGGCTGCCAGCTGCGTGCGAATACGTAGGTCCTGCCGATGTTGCGCCCTCGTCGCGTGGGCATGATCGGGAAGTGCCACCGGGGAATGGTGGCTCTCGACGAGTTCGTTCCACATGCCCGCCAGGTTCGCCGCACAAAGCGCAGGTCTGGCACGAGGAGACGTTTATGGCGACATCGAATCCGACGATCTTCCGCCCCGAGGCGCTGGAGTATCGCCTTCAAAACAGGGCAGTGCGACGGTCCGAGGTGACCTTTCCCCGGCTCATGACGTACCGCGTCATGGTCTTGCTCTGGATCCTGCTTGGCGTACTCGCGGTTGGTGGCGGCATCGCCTGCCTGCCAACGGTGCCGGTTTCCGCCGCCGGGTTGGCGATCGTGACGACCGAGACCTGGGCGGAGCGTGATGCACCGGTGGTGGCCGTGCTGATGCAGGCCGAGCACCACGATCGCCTCGCACCGGGGCGGGACGCGAACGTGCTGCTCGGGGTTGGCGGGCGCGGTCTGGACGGCACGATCGTGGCGATCGAACCCGAACCGCTGACCCCGGTGGAAGCCGGCGAGCGGCTCGGGCTTCCCTACTCGGCGCTGTCGATGATGCAGGGACCGGTGACGCTGACCTGGGTGTCGCTCGAAGGGCAAGCGCTGGATGCGTTTGGGATGGACAACTTTGGCCGGGCCGATCTCGAGGTTGGCGTGCGCCGTGCCGGTACGTTCCTGCCGCTGGTCGGCGGGTTGTTCGAGGAGTAGTTGATGAACGCGACTGGCGCATTCCGGCCATTTGGGGCCGTCGTTACCTGCCTGCTCATGATCGTTATCTTCGTGCGCAGGCCGTTTGGCTGGCTGGCTGGCCGCCTTCCAACGCGGCGGAACCGCCGCCGGGTGCCGGTGCTCTTCCAGCTCAACGCCACCGAGTGCGGAGCCGCCTGCCTGGCGATGGTCCTGGGCTATCACGGCCGGCCAACGAAGGTGGCCGATGTGCGCGAGCTGACCGGCGTCGGGCGGGACGGGCTTAGTGCGGGCACGATCGTGGCGACAGCTGGCAAATACGGACTGCGGATGAAGGCGTTCGCCCTGCAGCCGGCCGATTTCGCGATGGTGCCCTTGCCGGCGATCGTCCATTGGGATTTCGAGCATTTCGTGGTCGTCGAGCGCTGGTCACCGAAGGCGGTCACGATCGTCGATCCCGGAACCGGGCGGCGGACGATAACCACCGGGGAGTTCTCGAACCGGTTCACCGGTGTGGTGCTCGCCAGCGAGCCAACAGAGGCGTTCGACCGCGATGTGGCTCGGCCAGCGCCGCAATGGCACGCTTACCTGACGTCCATGTTCTCCCAGGCGCCCGGGGTGTTGCTGCAGGTGGTTGGCGCCTCGCTGGTACTGCAGGTGCTGGGGCTGGCGGTGCCCGTGCTGACCAAGATCGTGGTCGACCAGGTACTCGGTGCCGAGATCACCGAACTGTTACCAGTGATCGGGCTGGGACTCGGGGTGGTCGTACTCGCGCAACTGCTCACGACCTACCTGCGCGCCACCCTCCTGCTCGCGCTCCAGGCCAGGGTTGACCAGCACCTGATGCGCGGCTTCTTCGGGCACCTGCTGGCGTTGCCGTACCGCTTCTTCGAGCAGCGAACGACGGGCGACCTGATGATGCGGCTGGGCAGCAACACCCAGGTCCGGGAGATGCTGACCAGCCAGACGCTTTCGGTCGTGATCGACGGGTCGCTGATCTTCGTCTACCTCGGGTTCTTGCTGGCAAAGGAGCCATCATTCGGCGTCGTCGTGCTGGTGGTAGCGCTCCTCCAGACTGCCCTGCTCTTCGGCTCGCGGCGAATGATGCACGAGCTGACCCAGCGCGACCTGGTGGCGCAGTCCGGGTCGCAGGCGTACCTGGTCGAGGCGCTCCAGGGTATCGCGACGCTCAAGGCATCCGGCGCCGAGGCGCGGACGCTGGACCACTGGTCCGGCCTCTTCGCCGACCAGATCAACGCCTCGGTCCGGCGCGGCCACCTGGCGGCGGCGATCGACACGGCACTGACTGTGCTCCGGGTGCTCGCGCCGCTCGCCCTGCTCTGGGTCGGCGCCCAGCAGGTGCTCGACAACAAGATGACCCTGGGCACGATGCTGGCGCTCCAGGCCCTGGCGGCGAGCGTGCTGACACCCCTCGCGTCACTAGTCGCGAACGGGCAGCGGTTGCAATTGGTCGGGGCGCATCTCGAACGCCTGGCCGATGTGCTGGACGCCGAGCCGGAGCCAACGACTGGCCGTGATATCGAGCTCACTGGCCAGATCGAGCTCGACGGGGTTGGCTTCCGGTACGACGACCATGCCCCCGCCGTGCTGCACGATATCTCGCTGGCAATCGAGCCGGGGCAGAAGGTCGCCCTGGTCGGCCGGACCGGGTCTGGCAAGAGCACCCTGGCCAAACTCTTGCTCGGCCTGTACGAGCCGAGCGAGGGCGAGGTGCGGTTCGATGGCCAGGCGCTGGGTGACCTCGATCAGCGGGCGGTGCGTCGACAGATGGGGGTGGTGCTGCAGGAGCCGGTGCTGTTCAGCGGCTCGATCCGGCAGAACATCGCCTTCAACGATCCCGATCTGGCGCCGGAGCAGGTGATGGAGGCGGCCCGCCTGGCCGGCATCCACGACGAGATCATGCGCTTCCCGATGGGCTACGACACCTGGCTGGCCGAGGGGGGCGGCGGGCTCTCTGGTGGGCAACGCCAGCGCGTTGCGCTCGCCCGGGCCCTCGCCCACCGCCCAACGGT
>JALZMD010000233.1 GCA_030858375.1 Chloroflexota bacterium | reverse complement strand
CCCCGAGCGCCATGAAGATCATCGCCCAGACGTTGTACGAAAACGGGCCACCATCCCAGCCCGATCGTTCCAGCCAGACCATCACGTTCGACAGCGTGGCCACACAGACCCAGCCGAGGTAGACCGAAAACGGCACCCATACCATCAGCCGTACGTACCAGGGCAACCTGGCCGTTCCCACCCGGTGCAGCGGGTTCCGGATCCGCAGCCCAATGTAGATCGCAAGCAGCGAGCCCAGCAGCACCAGGATCGTGACCAGCGAGGCGAAGAACTGTTCGTAGTGCCAGAGCACGATCCACGTCACGTTGGCGACGTTGGAGAGCAGGAACAGCGGGCTGATCCGCCGCAGGCGGACGTTGCGCCGTCCACCGGGCAGGAACCCGTAAATCACGAACAACAGGAGCAGGGTGTAGATGACACCCCAGATCGAGAAGACCCATCCGGCCGGCTGGACCGGCACCGGATCCCGGTTGACCACATCACCGGTGCTCTGGCCATTGAACTCCAGCGCATTGGCCAAGAAGTTCACCAGCACCACAACGGCCAGTCCGACCGCGTTGATCGCCGGCCAGGTCCAGCTCCGGTCCCGCGGCGCGGGTTGCCCAGCGATGACGGCAAACGACGGCGCGGCGTCGACCGATTGTCGGGAACCACGTTCCGGCGGTGGTGGCAACGCCTGGGTCCGCGCGGCATCGTCGTCGAAGTCGTCACTCAGCCCGGCGTCGAGATAATCGAGATTCTCGTCGTCGGGCGCGGAATCGCCGTTGGGCGGTCGGGCGGTCATGCGTTGGTGGCCCCCTTGGTGCGAATCAGCAGGTTCCTGCTGAATTGCGATGTATCGCACGATGATGCCACACGCGGCACGACGGCGACCGCGTGAAGAAAGAACCACGATGCAGTTGAATCGAGGACCGCAGGTATCCCGATCGTGCAGGGGAGGGCATACATGCCCGTTAATCTCCCCTGCAACATCATCGAGGATGACCGAGACGACCGGCTACGCTCACGCCTCAGGAGGGATCACGTTGCCCGGCAGGAACGTGGGCTCGGTGAACACCTGCCCCAGTTGCTCGAAGGCGTAGGCCAGCCGGATCAGCGTCTCCTCGCTGAAGGCACCGCCCATGAAGGTGATCCCGATCGGCAGGCCGTGCCGGTAACCAGCGGGCAACGTCACCAACGGATACCCGGCGATCGCGGCCAAGGTCGAGGTGCCGCCCAGCCAGTGATCGCCGTTGACGAGGTCGATCTTGGTCGCCGGGCCGTTGGTCGGCGCGATCAGGGCGTCGAGCGTGTTCGCTTCCAGCGCAGCGTCGAGCCCGTTGCCGCGCCCGGCGTACTGGAGCCGCAGGACCGCGTTGATGTACTCGATATCGTCGAGCCCGGTCCGAGTCTCGGCGCTGAGGAAGATGCCCTGGTCGAAGTACTGCAACTCCTCGTCCGCGTTCTCCTCGTTGAAGGCGATCACGTCGGCTAGGGATGTGATCGGCGAATCCTCCGGCAGAAAGCCCGCGAAGTATTCGGCGAGCCCGGCCTTCAGTTCCCACTCCAGCACCGGCAGCGTGTCGCTTCCCCACGCCTGGTCGGCCAGGCTCGGAATCTCGATCGGGTCGACGATCTCCGCCCCGGCCGCCTGCATCGCCGCGATCGCCTCGTCGAACACGGCGTCGGCATCGGGACTGAACCCGGCCAGCCCACGCACCACCCCGATTCGCGCGCCCTGCAATCCGGAGGGATCGAGCGAGGCCGTGTAATCTACGTCCGGCACCCCGCCGGCCGGCTGCATGGGATAGCTCGGGATCGGTAGAATCGTCACGTCGGGCGAGGCAACCGGGATTGCCTCCGGCGTCGCCAGGCCCGGTGCGGAAGTTGGCCACGCGCCGTTGGAGGCACCATCGGCCGGGTCCGGCGCGGCCAGCACGTTGAGGAGCGCCGCGGCCGACGCGACCGAAGTCGCCATCGGGCCGATCGTGTCCTGGGAGTGCGAGATCGGGATGACGCCAACCCGGCTGACGAGCCCCACCGTCGGCTTGATCCCGACCACACCGCAGTTCCCAGCGGGCGAGACGATCGAGCCGTTGGTTTCAGTTCCCACCGTAACCGCCACGTAGCCCGCTGCGGCAGCCGCCGCCGAGCCAGAGCTGGAGCCCGAAGCGTTGCGGTCGAGTTGGTGGGGATTGACGGTTTGTCCGCCCCGGCCGCTCCAGCCGCTGCTCGCGTAGAACGAGCGGATATTGGCCCATTCACTGAGGTTGGTCTTGCCCAGGATCACCATCCCCGCCTCACGCAAGAGCCGCGCCACGCCGGAATCGGCGGTGGCTTTCAGCCCGACCAGGGCCAGCGAGCCCGCGGTCGTTTCCATCTGATCGGCGGTCCCGATGTTGTCCTTGATCAGCACGGGAATACCGTGCATCGGCCCCCGTGGTGTGCCGGCCGCCAACTCCGCATCGAGCTCGTCGGCGATCGTGAGGGCATCCGGGTTGAGTTCGATCACGGCGTTGACAGAAGGCCCCTGCTGATCGATCGCGTCGATCCGGGCCAGGGCCGCCTCGACGATCTGGCGGATCGTCATGTCCCCATTCGCCAGGGCCTCCTGCAATTCGGTCACCGAAGGCGAGGGCGGGGGCAGGCTGGGCGTTGGGGTCGCTTCCTGGAACTGCGCGGTGCGTGACGCCATGGACTGGGGAGATCCTCCTGCCTGTGCCGTGGACGACGCAACACCGGTCGCCACTGCGGCAGACGCTGCGCCCTTCATCAACGTACGGCGATCGAGACGACGTGCCAATGCTTTCGGGGTATCGAGATGGTCGGCCACGGGCTGCTCCTTGCGTTCACGACGGGACGGACAACACTTTCCAGCCTTCATGCCATCTTACCGCAGAATCACCGTTGCGAATCGTAGGCATTTGGCCCAATCGCCGGGAGCAAGCGCACAACCCGGCGTAGTTCACCGTTCGGCGGCGTCGGAGCGTTCGAACCAGCCGCGCGCGGCCGCCGCCGTCACCGCCAGCGCCTGCTCGGCACCGTTGACGGGGCCTTTCTCGAAATCGCCTTCGGAAACCGCCATCGTGTTGGTGATATGGGCGAAACAGGCGACGGGCTGCTGCCTGGCCTGGCCAAACGCGTACAGCGCGGCTGCTTCCATCTCGACGACGATCGCGCCGGCATCGCGGGCGACTGCAAGCTCCGACAGCGTTTCGCGAAACGGCGCATCGGTCGTCCACGATGTTCCCCGCCCAACCAGGATGTCACGAGTCTCCAGGCCGCGGCTCACCGCTTCGATCAGGCATGGGTCGGCATCGATGGCGGCTGACGACGAAACGTAGGCGTGGCTGGTTCCTTCGCCCCGGAGGGACCGATCGATGAGGATGACTTCGGGCAGGACCTGATCGGCGTCGATCTTTCCGGCGGATGTCATGCTGACCAGGAACTGGCACCCTGAGGCGAAGAGCTCCTCGGCCACCAGCACGGCAAAGGGCGCGCCCACCGCACACCCGACGATGCCAATGGCGAAGTCGTCGTGCCCAGTCTCCCACAGCTCGGTGTGGTAACAGGCCCACGATGTTGACCGGACAGCGCGATTGGTGGCGGTGAGGTACCGCACGATATCGCCATCCGGATCGAGCAGGCACACCCCAGGAACATCACCCGCATCGAGGTTCCGTTGGCGCCGCGCCTCCCGCAACATGTTCTCGGGCAGGAATACCGACGGCTGGTCGTGGTCCGACCGTCCGACAATACCCGGTACGCCGGCTTCCCGATGGATCGTCTTCATATCCAGGGGTGCATCCTTGTGCAATGACGGAATAGTGTCGCGTCGATCGGACCCGCAGCCATGACCTGGTACCAGGCTCAGAATGGCCAGCGACGCAACGCCGGCTTGTTCCGCAGCAGCACGCCATCAAGCCCCCAGAAGCGGCCCGAGGGAACTACCGCAAGGATGAGCACGGGAATGTATTCATGCGGTTGCTCGAACATCCACCGGTTGCTCGAAAGGTACACCAGCGCCAGGAATCCGTGGAACAGGAAGGCCGCCAGGGCTGCTCCCCGTGACGCCAGGCCCACGATCAGGAGGAGGCCAACGCCAAGCTCGGTAAACGTCACCACCCACTGGTACACGTCCCAGTTCGGGAGCAGGTGGTCATTGACGAAATCCTTGAGGAAGGGAACCCTGGTGCCCGTGCCGCCCCGCTCGTTTACCTCGAACTGCAGGATGCTCCGCGCTTCGTTGCGCACGATCAGAAAGCCCCGGTACCAGCCGAAGTCGATGTTGCGCTCGCCGGTGAGCTTGGCGAGGCCATTGGCGAACATGATGATGCCCGTGAAGATGCGTAGCGCCGCCAGACCGCGCCCGAGCGCCGTGGTACTGACATATTCGGGCGTATCAGTCTCGAATCCGTTTCGAGCTGTCGTGTCTCTCATGTTACGGCTCCTTGCATATAATTTCGTGCGGCGCGCATCTCCCGCATCGTCACCATCATTCGGGCAGTCTGCCACGTCTACGTCATTGCGTCACAAGGGGATTGTTTTTGCTCGTCTCCTGCTGCCCGGGGGAAGGCTTGGCCGGTGACTCGACAGGACACATCCTGTTCGCCGGTCATTCCTCGCGCGGAATGTAGGTGGGCTCGATGCGGCGTGGAAGCTGCCGCTCCAGCGCGTAAGCCAGCCCGAGCAAGACCTCCTCACTGAAGGCCCTTCCGAAGAAGTGAATGCCACCGGGCAAGCCATCGTGCAAACCGATCGGGAGCGTCACCGAGGGGTAACCCGCCACTGACGAGGCGAACGACGAGGACATGAAACCGCTTTGGTCCCAAGCCGCATTCGCCAGGGTAGCGGTTGGCGCGATCAGGGCGTCGAGCTCGAGCTCGTCCATCACGGCGTCGATCCCGTTCGTGCGGATCGCCTCCTGAATGGTGAGGGTCACCTCGATGTAGGCCGGGTCGTCGATTGCCAGGGCGGCGAGCGCGTCGGTCAGGCCGCTCTGGTCGGTGACGTTGAGCTCTTCACCGGCGTTGGCGTCGTTGAAGTCGACGAGATCCTGGATGGTCCGCATCGGCCCCTCGGGCGTGTAGGTATCCAGGTAGTTCTGCAAGCCCCAGGCGAATTCGGTCAGGCTGTTGACGTAGGTGCTGGAGATGTCTTCGATTGAGGGGATGTACACCTCCGGCACCAGTTCGGCGCCGGCCGCTTCCATGATCGGCAGCACGGCGTCGAAGAGCGCCTGGGACCCCTCGTCGAAGCCCTGGTAGTTGGCGCAAATCCCGATCCGCGCACCGCGCAGGGCCTCGGGATCGAGCGCGGACGTGTAATCGACGGTCCCTGCCTCCGGCACCATCTCCGTGTCGAACATCGCGTGCGGGCTGGTTTTGAGACCAACCGTGCGTGATGGATCGTCCGGGTCGAAGCCGGCCAGCACGCTGAGGGCGATCGCCGCATCCTCGACCGTCCGCGCCATCGGGCCGATCGAATCGCGCGAGAACCCGATCGGAATCACCCCCACCCGGCTCGTCAGTCCGACCGTGGGCTTGACGCCAACCACGCCGCAGATCGCGGCCGGGGCAATGATCGAACCGTCGAACTCGGCCCCGAGCGCGACCGGCACGTAGCTTGCCGCGACCGCGGCCGCCGAACCCGAGCTGGACCCCGAGCATGACCGGTTCAGGTCATAGGGATTTACGGTCAACCCGCCGAGTGAGCTCCAGCCGCTGAGGCCGGTGCTGCCCATGAAGTTCGACCACTCGGTCAGGTTCGTCTTGCCGAGGATGATGGCGCCAGACTCGCGCAACCGGGTGGCCATGAACGAGTCCCGGACGACCGTGTTATCCACCAGCGCCATCGAACCCGCCGTGTTCGGCATCCCGTCGCTGGTGGCGATGATGTCCTTGAGCAGCACCGGGATACCGTGCATGAGTCCGCGCGATTG
>JALZMD010000207.1 GCA_030858375.1 Chloroflexota bacterium | reverse complement strand
TCCACGACGAGATCATGCGCTTCCCGATGGGCTACGACACCTGGCTGGCCGAGGGGGGCGGCGGGCTCTCTGGTGGGCAACGCCAGCGCGTTGCGCTCGCCCGGGCCCTCGCCCACCGCCCAACGGTGCTGCTGCTGGACGAGGCGACGAGCAGCCTCGATGTGGCGACCGAGGCGATAATCGAACACAACCTGCGCGAAGCGGCGCCGACCAGGATCGTGATCGCCCACCGGCTCAGCACCGTCCGCGACGCCGACCACATCCTCTTCATCGAAGACGGCCGGATCACGGAGCGTGGCACGCATGACGACCTCATGGCCCAGGGTGGATCCTACGCGGCCCTGGTGTGGCAGCAATTGACATCGAACGGGTCAGCGCAGTGTGGAAGTCCAGAAACATATGAGCATCGGCGGCGATGCTTTGTAGAATGAAGGCGCATTCCGTCCGGAAAACAGCACATCGGCCAGGAAATCGTTCGGAGCGCCCTGCGGGGCGCCACTCGCTAAGGTTGCCGCCATGCACCGTTTGATCCAGCGTATCGTGCCGCTCAGCCTGTTCCTGTTAGTCGCGACTGGCTTCGGCCCAGTGGCGGTGACTGCCCAAACAACCCCATCGCTCGAAAAGGAAGGATTCGAACTGACGGTGTTCGGGGTTTCCCGGTACCAGGAAACGACGACGGAAGTCGACCGGAACGGGGACCCGATCAGGCGCAACCATGCCCTCGTCGAGATCACGATGAACCCCGAGGTGGCGCTGCCCGCGTTTGTCGAAACACAATCGGCGGTGATTCATGTCGCCAGTGGAAGCCTTCAGGTAACGGTGACCGGCGGCGAGGCGATTGTGACAGGGCCCGGCCGCTCGCCGGAAGAATGCGAAAACGGTTCATGCACGGTGCGGGCCGGGGAAGAGATTGTCCTTGGCGAGCGGGAAACGATCTCGCTGGCCGATGCCAGCTTCAAGGTGCGAGCGACCGGTGACGACCTCACCGCGTTCCTGATGACCCTGCTCGTTCCCCTCGATGATCCGCGGTATCGTTGCTGGATCTGTCCGTTCTTTTGAAGGATTGCACGGCGAGGGCCGACGTTTGGTCGAGTCCTTTCGCGCTCCAGTCGTCCCATGCCCGCTCGAAGTCAGTCTCGCCGAGAACTTCGCGATTGAGCGACGTCATGTGCTGGAATGCCTCACGCTCGGCGACCGTGCGCACCGTACCGGTGCGTCGGCGCCAGGCATCAGCCGTGCTCGCCAGGCGCGCCACGAGTTCCGGGCGATGCCCCTCGGATGCGAGCATCGCCATGCCTTCGAGGCACGTCACGACACCGAACTCATCGCGGAGTTCAAGATGGAGCAGGATGGCATCCAGGAAGTAGCCGGTCGACTGCCCAGCATCGCTGTTGAGGGATGCGAGGTGGGCAAGTTCGGCGAGCGTGGTGGCCTCGGCACGACGCTCGCCAATCTCACGGAACTGCGCCAGGCACTCTTCGGCAAGCGCGAGGGCGATGGCCACGTTGCCTCGCTGCCGCTCGACCTGGGCAATTTCTAACCGGAGGTAAGCCAAAGACCCTGCGTCCCTGGGGTCGCAGAGCGCGCGGGCCTCGGCGAAACGGTTCGCCGCTTCATCGTACAGACCCTGGGCGGCGGCGAGACGACCAAACGCGTAGAGACAGGCCATGGTGCCCGCCCCATTTTCGGCCTCCCTCCAGATCGCGAGGCCCTGCAACAGGCTTGTTTCGGCACGCTCGTAATCCCCACGGCTGGTGGCAACCATGCCCAGGCCAGTCAACGCGGCGGCCGCACCAGTCTTGTTCCCCAGCTGCTCGAAGAGGTCGAGGCTGGTGCGATAGAGCGTGCCCGCTTGGTCGAGGTCTTCGAGGTTGTTGGCGATATTCGCGAGGGTCAGGAACGCCGGGGCCCGGGTTGCCGGATCAACCCGATCGCCCTGGGCAACCGCTCGTTCGAGCCAGGCATGCCCTTCCTGAAGGTGGCCGCGCCGGTGCCACCAAGGCCAGAGCGCCGCCGCCAGCCGGAGCGCGAGTTCCGGATCGCCAGGGGAGCCGCTCTCGCCCAGCGACCAGGCGAGGGCAGCCCGGACGTTGTCCTGTTCGGCGGCAATCCGGTCCAGCCAGATGCCGGGGGTGGGGCCATGCAGGTGAGCCCCGGCCTCGGTGACCAGCGCGATCTGGCGCCGGGCGTGGGCGGCGTGGACGATCGTGGCGTCGTCGCTCGCCGCCAGTTCCTCCAGCGCGAACTCGCGGACCGTTTCCAGCATGCCGTACCGGGGCTGGCCGTCGATCCCGTCCACGCGCGTGAGGAGCCCACCGTCGACGAGCGCTTCGATGCCGTCGAGCGTGGCGAAGAGATCATCTCCTTTCGACACCGCCGCCGCCGACTTCAGGGTGAATCCACCGGCGAAGACGGCGAGGTGCCGCATGAGCGCCTGGTGCTCACTAGAGAGCAGATCATGACTCCACTCGATCGCGGCGCGCAGCGTTCGTTGCCGGGCCGGGGCGTCGTGTGGGCCGGTGGTCAGCAACCGCAGGCGTGCGCCGAGCAACGCGACGAGAGACGCCGGGGAGAGCGAGCGGATCCGGACCGCCGCCAATTCGATCGCCAGCGGCAGGCCATCGAGCCGGGCGCAGATTTCCGCCACATCCCCTGCGTTCGCCCGGGTCAGGGCAAAGTCCGGCGCGACCGCCTGCGCCCGTTGGACGAAGAGGTCGATTGCCGGAATCGCGGCCAGGGATTCGACCTGAGGTGCGTGTCCGCGGCCCGGCAGGGCAAGGGGCGGCACCGGCAGAAGCTGTTCGTGGCGCAACCGGAGCGGTCCCCGGCTGGTGGCAAGCACGGTGAGTTCAGGGGCGCTGCCGAGCAGGTTGGCGACGAGCGGTTGCACGCCAGCGAGGAGATGCTCGCAATTGTCGAGCACCAGCAGCAGGCGATCGGTACACAGTCGCTCGCGGATCGACTCGATAAGGGAGCGGTCGCGATCCTCGCGAATTCCGAGGGCACCAGCAATGGCGGCCGGGACAAGGTCCGGGTTGGCGATCGGCGCCAGCTCGACGAACGCCGCGCCACTGGAATAGTCGCTGGCGGTGGTTTGGGCGAGTTCCTGCGCGAGGCGGGTTTTGCCCACCCCACCCGGCCCGGTGAGGGTCAGCAGGCGCACGTTGCCTGATCGAAGCAGGTCGCACGCGGTGACTAATTCCTGCGTACGGCCCACGATCGATGCATGGGGAACCGGGAGCGCGGCCAGTTCCTGTGGTGACGATGGCGAAGGCACGGTGGCGCTGGGCCGGGACGCCGCCGCAAGCTCCGCGCGTTGCCCGAGGTCGAGGTCGAGGGCGTCGGCGAGCAGGCGCATTGTGGCCGGGTGTGGGCGTGTCTTGACTCCCCGTTCGAGATCACTGACGGCGCGAGTGCTCAGGCCGGCCCGTTCGGCCAACGCCTCCTGCGAGAGGCCAGCCGTAGTCCGGTGCTGGCGCAGCAACGGCCCGAATCCCGAGACTTCCTGATGGTGGGGTGCCGCCATTAACCCATGCCTCCCGTGTGGATTGCGTGGTCGACTGTCGGTGGCCCTGCCTATCGCCATCGTACGCACGAACGCGGGCAACGGCACCCTTTGCCTGCGCAAAGGGTGTGGGGAGCGTGTGGGAATCGCTCGTGTTGCGCAAACGCCCATCCCGGCAAGCTGGAAGGAGTCCGGAATCACCTCCCGCCCCGACCGGCGGGACCACCACAGGAGCGATCAATGAGCGTGCGCGTATCGAACGACGGCCCATACGCACTGGTTTCCCAGGTGCGGAGCGCGACAACGGCTGCTGATCAGCAGCACCAGCCGGCCCGGCAGACGGCGGCGTGGAGTCGCCTCTCACCCCGCGAACGGGAAATCCTGGCGCTGCTGGCGGCGCGCTGGACTGATCGCGAAATCTCGGAGACGTTGTACATCAGCTATCGCACGGTCACCACGCACGTGTCCAACATCTACGACAAACTGGGCATCCACTCCCGCCGCGAGGCCGCGATGTTCGCCTTGGCCCATCCGGAGATCAGGTCAGTTCCTTCGTGGCCCCATGCGACGATCCATGATCGGATGGCCTAGTCGAGGGCCCGTTTGATGGTGTTTGGTTCGGGATACCAGGTCAGGAAAGTGGGTCGTAGCGAATGACCTGCATGCCATAGGCGGATGCCCATTCCGGATCCCAATGCCCGGCGATATCGTCGGCCAGCGTGTTGGGAATGGTGACGGTCGCCGGATTGCCATCACTGGTGTAGAGCGTGACATCACCCGCCTCGATGAGCCCGGTCCAGTGGGTCCAGGTTTCAGGATCGGTGTTCATGCGGTCGATCGAGCGCCGCGACCACGTGCCGCTCGATGGCGATGGACTGGGCCCGCCCGCCACCTCGACCACCCCGGCGATAATGATATCCTGGCCTCCGTAGACGAAGCCCTCCTTCAGCATCTCCACCTGGTCTTCGCTCCGCGGCCACTCGCCGAAAGGCAGGACCAGGACATTCGAGAGGTTCGACCGGCCGGAAACTCGCTCGTCGATCCAGATTTTCGTCTTCCCCACCTGTTCCTTGAACATCTCGTCCGTGACAGTGTGCAGGTTTTCGTGCCACCACGTGTGATTGGCGATTTCGTAACCGTGCCCGGCGAGCCAGTCGAGCCGCTCCTCACACGTCACGATCTCCTCGTTGTAACGAAAGCAATTGTTGGGCACCATTGCAAACACGCCGCCGCGACCGAAATCGGGATGGGCCGCGAAAAACGATTCCATGACGCCGACCGCGGTATCCGGATCGGGAACGAGGTCCTCGGCGTCGTTGTGGATGAGGCGAAACTGCCGGGACGACGCGTCGTCGAACGTGATCACCACCGGGTGCTTGCCGGGCGGCGCCTTGATCTCGTTGTTGATCAGATCAACCAGGGGAACGATGTAAAAATCGCGCTCGAAGAGCCACTCCAGGTGCTGACGGAACGTTTCGGGCGTGACCGTCCAGTCGTCGAGGTAGGCTTCATTCGTGGTGAAGGCGTGATACATGAGAATCGGGATGCGGCCCAGCTCGTTGGGCTGGTACATCGCCAGGCCATCCGCGCCAAGCGTGACGGGCACCTCGACAGCGCCTCCTACCCCGGAGTTGGCTCCGGGAGTTGCGGGAGCCGGGGTGGGCGGCACGGGCGTGACCGTCTCCAGCCCGGCGATCTCTCCACCGTCGCGATCAGCCGAGTCCTCATCTACACAGGCGACAAGCGTCAGCAGGATGAGCGCGACGGTGCAGAAGCGCACACATTGCCTCACCACACCACAGGCTTTGGCGCACTCCAGTCGACCAATTGTTCGTGCTCGCACTCTATTCACCCAGGCGAAAAACTGACAAAAGTACCCGAGATCACTATAGTCGATGCGAACAACCCTGGATTGAGGGCGTACGTACGTGGTTTTGAAACTCATCGCGGCTGTGGGCGGCGACTGTAGAATCGGGAGTCTCAGGTTCGCTCAGGGCTGGCCCAGACTTGTCACGGTCTGGCGAACGAGGGTTCCAGCGTCATCGCCTGGCCCCGGCTGAAACCGGGACGACCAGTTCCCAACGCGCCACTTCTTCATAGCGGTCACCGTGCAATTCAAGGCAGGCGATGGTGTCCACCGTCCAGCCAATCTCCAGGTCAAGCGTACGGGTGGCCTCCCGGAGCAGGGCGACGTTACGCCCGATCGACTTGCGCACACACGTCACATGCCAGGTCCAGTGCCGGTCGCGGCCCGGCAGGTCGACGACGCTTCCGTCGAACAGCCGCTCGCGGGCCGCGTCGAGGCGTTCGGTGTCGCTGACCTCAATGAAGAACGTGCGGTCGACGTTGTCGAATTCTTCGATTCGACCGAGCCGCACCGGGATCGGCTCCGGGAAGGCGTGGCGCACCTGGGCGTCGAGCACCGCCATCGTCACGTCGGGGATCCAGTAACAGAGGGTCGCGTGGGGCGGGATCCGGCGGGCCTGCTCCGGGTCGTTCTGCAGCCGCCAGTCCTGGATGCGGGTTCCTGCGTCACCGGTAACGAGCGCCACCAGCACCCGGCGTCCCTCGGGGGATTCAGCCATGGGTCACCTCCGTTTCGTACCGTTTCAGGAAGAGATCGAGATCGTTGAGGTCGGCGAACCGTTCCTCCAGGAGCTCCCGTGGCCAGTCCCACCAGGCGATCGCCTGGAGTTGGGCAGCGACCTCGGCGGGAAAGCGGTCCCGGATTCGTTTCGCCGGCACCCCGCCGACGATGGCGTAGGAGGGCACATCTTTCGTGACCACCGCCGAGGAGCCGATCACGGCCCCGGTACCGATGTTCACCCCGGGCATGACAACCGCGCCGTGGCCGATCCAGACATCATGCCCGATCGTGACGTGGTGGTCGCGTCGCCACTGGAAGAAGTCGTCGTCGTCGGTGTCGGCAAAGCCGAACATTCGCCGCCGGTAGGTCATGTGGTGCTGGGTCACGCGCTGCATGGGGTGGTTGCCGGGATTGATCCGGACGTGCGAGGCGATCGAGCAGAACTTGCCGATCGTGGCGTAGATGATCGAGACGTCACCGGCGCAGTAGGTGTAGTCGCCCACCGTCGATTCAGAAATGCCGCAGTTGGGACCGATATCGGTCCACGCGCCGAGTGTCGATTCCCGCACCCGCGAGGTGGGGTGGACGGTGGGCTGCACCCCGAGCATCTTCGCGTGGCTGACCGGCGCGTCTGTTTTCCCATTCTGCATACTACACCGCCTGCTCCTGCAATTCGCGCGAATCCTCGGCGTCGACGGGTATCGCCCTGCGCATCACGAGGTCGGGATGCCGGGCGAAGTGGAAGGCCGATCGGCCACCGACAAAGGTCGCTTCGACGTGTGGCCAGCCTTCGTTGTCGAGCCGCACGATGGCGAGATCGGCCTTCATGCCCGGCGCGATCGCACCCCGGTCGTGCAGGCCAACGGCGCGGGCCGGGTTGAGCGTGATCATCCGGATCGCGGCCGGCACGTCGAGCACGCCCTCGCGCCATAGCCGGAACGCGGCCGGAACCAGGCACGGCGCATGGTAATCGGCACAGATCACATCCGCCAGCCCCTCGGCCACAAGGTCGATGGCGCTGAGGTTGCCGCTCTGGGATCCGCCGCGCACCACGTTGGGGGCGCCGACCACGATCGCCATCCCGTGGTCGCGGGCGTGACGGGCAGCGTCGAAGGTGACCGGGAACTCGGCAATCCTGGCGCCCAGCACCAGTTGCTGATCAACCTTCTCAACCGTGTCGTCGTCGTGGGTCGCGATGATCATGGGCAAAGTGGCCAGCTCGTCTGCCACGCGCCGGTAAAAGGCGGGCACGCTTTCGCCATCGGCCTGGGCCGCCAACATTCGCTGCCGGTACCAATCCGGGTCAGCCGCCTCACTGCGGCGCGCAGCCTGGTTCTGGTGCGCCAGCTGGATGAGGCGTTCCACATCACGATACTGGCCCTGACCCGGCGAGTGATCGTCGAGCGAGATGTAGGGCACCCGCACCTGGCGAAGCGAGGGCAGGGCGGCGTCGAGCGCATCCTGGGAGCGGACATCGAGCCGGTGCAGGATGTGGTGGCGCACGCCCTGCCGAGGATCGTCGTCGAATTGGGTGATGTAGGCGGCCTTCGCCTCGGCGTCGGCGACCGAGCGATTTTTGGCGGGGCGGTCCCGGAACGAGATGGCGTGGAATTCGGTGGTGACGCCCGCCGCGGCCAGTCGCCGCTCCATCGAACTGAGCGCGAAAGGCAGTGGCAGGTTGGCGTTGGCCCGGGGGTTGACCTCGAATTCGAGGTTGTCGTTGTGCAGGTCGACGACCCCCGGCATGAGGTAGGCGCCGTCCGCATCCACAACGTGTTCCTGTTCGGTCGTTGAGTTCAGCGACCCATGGTCCACGGTGGAAATGACGCCGTCGTCGATGCGGACCGTGGCGCCCTCCAGGACCTGGTCGGGAAGAACCACCGTGGCGTTGGTAACGGTAAGGTGCGGCGTGACGCGGCGGCTGCTCATGTGTGGGATCGCTCCATGAAATCGGGTCCAGGGCGGGCAGCGGGTTGGCGGCCCGCCCTGGCGGCCGGAATGGCAGACTACTCTTCGAACGACTTCAAGTCGAGTTCGAGCACCCGTGCCACCTCGCGCAGGCCATCGTAGTAGGCGTCGAGGTGTGGTAGGCCGAGGTCCTGATCGATGTTGGGATCGGTGTACCAGCGGCCGGTTTCGGCGATGAAGGCAGCATCTTCCTTGGTTGCCAGCAGGGCGTCCTTGATCGCTTCCTTGAGGCTGGGCGGGAGGTTCTTGTTGACAGTGAAGGGCGTGCCCGGGATCGGCTCGGAGTAGGCGAGGGCGACGATGTGGCCATCGGGGCAGACGTCGAACACGGCCTGAATTTCTTCCTGGGAACGCGGCTTGCCGACCTGACCGTCCTCGAACCCGCAGTATTCGATCTGCCCCTCTTCGGCAAGGTTGAGGAGTGTGTTTTCCGTCGACGCGGCGGCGTCGACCTTGTCGTTCCAGAGCGCGATGCCGGAGGTCGGGTGGCTGCCGGCGAAGATGGTCTCCATATCGTTGTCCGGGTCGAGCCCGGCGGCGACGAGCACCGAACGCGGGATCAGGTGGCCGGAGGTCGAGGCCGGGTCGACGAACGAGAAGCTGCGTCCGGCGAGGTCGGCCAGCGACTCGATGCCGTTACCCTTCTTGGTCGAGATCACGCTGTGGTAAGCGGGCGGGATGCTGGCGTCGTAGACTGGCTCGTCGGCGCGGCTTCCGACACCAATCGCGAGCGCTTCGGCGTCGGCTTCCTGCACGCCAAGAATGTAGGCGAACGGTCCGACCGTGTAGCAATCGACGTGCCCGACGCGGGCGGCCTCGATGACCGCGTTGTAGCTGGTGCCGGTGGTGTAGGTGACTTCGATGCCGAGCCACTCCTCGAGGTGCTGGGCCAGCGGTTCATTGTTCGAGAGCGCCTCTTCGGCGTCATCTCCGCCGAAGAGGCCGCAGGTCAGTTCTTCCGGCCATTCCGATGTGTCGTACTCCTTCGTCGGTTGGGGATCGAAGGCCGCGACAGTGGCCGGGGACGCTACGGGCGACGCTTCAGGTGAGGCGGTCTGGGCCACCGTGGCCGCGGCTGGAGCCGCCAGCAGCAGGGCCATGGCTACCACCAGCGTGGCAAGTTGTTTGATCACGTTCATCGTTATCTCCTGCACAGCGACCGTGTCGCCATGATCGGTTCGGGTCTGAATCGAGCATCCGGAATGTGCGGGTGATGGATCGGCACGTGGGCTTCCGACAGCCGCGGCGTGCCAGGTGCGAATGGATGGTTCAAGGCGGGGAACACGGTCGCTCTAGATGATCCTCCTTCGTATGGCATCGCTGATTCGGTCCAGCACGGTAACGGCGATGATGATCAGGATGAGGGCGCCCATGAGTTCCTGGTATTTGAAGAGCGCCATGTACTTGTTCAGGATGAGACCGATGCCGCCCGCGCCGACGATGCCGAGGATCGAGGCGGAGCGGACGTTACCTTCGAAGAGCAGGAGAGAGTACGAGGCCATCAGCGGCAGCGCCTGGGGGGTGACCCCGAACATGAACGTCTGGGTGCGTGTGGCGCCGGTGGCGTTGATGGCCTGGACCTGCGCCGGATCGATCGATTCGATCGCCTCGGCGTAGAGCTTGGCGGTCGTCCCGATCGAGCCGATCGCGAGCGCCAGCACGCCGGAGAAGGGACCGAGCCCGACCGCGGCGACGAAGACGAGGGCAATGATGATGTCGGGTACGGCGCGGTTGATGTTGAGGATGAAGCGCATGGTCTGGTAGACGTACTGGTGCGGCGAGATGTTGCGGGCCGCGAGCAATCCAAAGGGGAGCGAAATCACGATCGCGATCGAGGTGCCGATGATCGCCATCTGGATCGTTTCGATCAGAGCGGGCAAGGCTTCCGGCACCGAGAACGAGGCCCAAGTCCAGGACCCGATCCCCACCGAGGTTTCAACCATCGGCCACTGGGCCGGGAAGAGGCGAACCATGAAGTTCCAGATGTTCGAGAGCCCGTCGAGCAGCTCTCCGGGCGCGGCGTTGGTGCCCTGAACGCCCCAGCCGTAAATCAGCACCATGAGCAGGGCGAGCATTGCGCCCTTGAGCCCGATCCGCGGCCATGGGCTCAGCATTTGCTCACGAGTACGATCGCTGGTCGAGGCGCTCGACCCACCGGAACCGGTTATCGATGTCGTTGCGCTCATCGTCAGCCCCCAACGC
>JALZMD010000204.1 GCA_030858375.1 Chloroflexota bacterium | reverse complement strand
TGGGCGCCGTGGCGTGCCAGTTGAAGTCACCCTCCATGAAGGACACCCCCTTGCCTTTCACGGTGTGGGCAATGATGACGGTCGGACCATCCGCATAGCCAACGGCCTGATCGAATGCCGCCGCCAGCGCTTCGTGGTCGTGACCATCAGTTTCGATGACGTTCCAGCCGAAGGCCGCAAACTTGCCGCCGGGATCGTCGATCGGCTGGTCGCGGGTGAAGCCTGACGCGTCAGGCCAGCCAAACTGGGGCAGGCGGTTGTAGTCGACGATTGCGGTCAGGTTGTTGAGGCGGTAGCGGCTGGCGACGAAGGCTGCTTCCCAGATCTGCCCCTCCTGGAGTTCACCGTCACCGAGGATGACCCAGGTGTGGAAGTCGAGATTCGAAAGCCTGGCGCCAAGGGCCATGCCGATGCCCGGCGAGAGCCCCTGGCCGAGTGATCCGGTCGACATATCGAGGCCGGGCAAGGCGCGAAGGTCAGGGTGACCCTGGAGGCGTGAATCGATCGCGTCGAAGGTGGCGAGTTCTTCAACCGGGAGGTAACTCCGGAGGGCCAGGACAGTGTAAAGGGCGATCGATGAATGTCCCTTGCTCAGGATGCAGCGATCGCGAGTGGGATCGTGCGGTTGATCGGGGTCGATCCGCAACCGGTTGAAGTAGAGGTTGACGAGGATATCGGTGACGGAGAGCGGGCCGCCGACATGCCCGGCACCGGCATGATGGACGGTTTCCAGGATCAGTTGACGAGCCCGTGATGATAAACGTTTGAGCTCCGCTGTATCGGCAGTCGCCATCGGTGCGTCAATGGTGGTCATGGAGTGGTCCTCCCGTGTGATTTTAGATCTGCCTCGAATGTTCTCACCATACGCAGATTTTCACGAGCGTTCCGGGTGGCATCGTCGCGGCAGGTGTCCTGCTCGAGAATGACATAACCTGAATAGTCATTACTCCCCAGCAGTTCGATGATTCCTGATATCCGGGCGCTTCCTGTCCCCATCGCACAGAAGATGTATTGCCGCAGCGCATCGAGAAAGTTCCACCTATGCTTCCTTGCCTCCTGGAGCACATGAGGATCGACGTCCTTGAGGTGGAGATACCCGATTTTTGTGTGATGTCTGGCAAGGAATTCGCTTGCATCGCCGCCGCCGAACGCGTAGTGGCCGGAGTCGAAGCAGAGATCGACTCCGGATCCGGTGATCTGCGCCAGAAGCGTCTCGACTTCGGCAGGGGTCTCAATGTAGCTTCCCACATGGTTGTGATAGTGGAGGGCGAGATCGAAGCCGGCGGCAATCACGGCGAGTCGATCGAGGTTGTGGGCAAGACGTCCGTAAGCAGATTCGTCGAGCGACGCTGAGCCATCGGCCGGGACCGACCCGGCAACGTCCACGCGGTGTGGGCGCAACGCATCGGCGACGATGAGATGCCCGGCGCCGATACCCCGCAGCGTTTCTAGGAACGGCCGGATTGATTCCAGATCACGTGCAAACGCATCGTCGTCGACGAAATCGAGCCACCGGTAGGCACCGGTAAAGTTCATGCCACGGGATGCAAGCTCGCGATTGAGCACAGCGACGTCGGTCCCGAAGCTTTCGTCCCATTCCGTTTCGTCGTACCCGGCTGACTGCATCTCATCGAGGATTTTCGGGAACAGCACCTGCGGCCGCCAGTCGGGCAAGTCGTTGTTGTTCCAGTTTACCGGCGCGGTGCCGACACGCAAGCGCCCGTGTTCATTCTCATTCACGTCGGTTGCCTTGGCGGGCATCGTGCATGTCCCTGATGGAAGATTCGGTGCTGGCATCCGGGCGGACATCCGCCCGAGTTGGGCGAAACCCGGAAATGTCGCAACCCGGGAGAAGTCCACGCCGGTCCCACTTGAAATCTCCCCACGTGTCGACGCTGTCCATCACACGGGTTAACCGTGACCGATCAGCGCCTGGGTGAGCGCTGGCAGATCGGCAAACACGTAGTCTGGAAGTACGATGGCGTGAGCAAGGTCGGGTCGCTGCGAAACACCGGTCAGGACAAGGGCCGTTTTCAGGCCGGCGCGTTTCCCCGAGAGGATGTCGGTATCGAGCCGGTCCCCGACCATGATTGCCTCTTCCGGCCGCACTCCAAGCTGTTCGATCCCTTTGAGCATCATCAGCGTTTCGGGTTTGCCGACCACGATCGGTGATCGCCCGCTCGCCGTGGACAGGGCGGCGACGACGCTGCCTGCTCCCGGTTGCATGCCGTTTTCGTGCGGCAGGGTAGCATCGGCATTGGTAGCAACGTACTTCGCGCCGTCGCGAATCGCGTCGCTTGCGCGCCGGAGCTTGGCGTAAGTGAACTCCAGGTCGAGGCCGACAACGACGGCATCGATCTGCTCGGCTGGATCGTCCGACACCGGCTGGAATGACGTGCCGGTGAAAATCTGCTCGGCCAGTGCCGGCATGCCGACGATCAGGATCCGGGAGTCCGGGTCGATTTCTCCTAGCAGGTAATCGCGCGTGGCAGTGGCCGAGGTTTGAATCTGGGACTCGGTGACCTCCACGCCCATTTCCGCCATCCGAAGCACGTAGCTCGCGGGGGTCGCCATCGAATTGTTGGTGGCGAGCAGGTATGGGATGCCTCGTAACGTCAGGGCATTGAACAAATCCACGACACCCGGCAGCGGCGCTCTCCCGCGATAGAGCACACCATCCATATCGAAGATGAAGGCTCTTGTATTCTGCAATCCGCCTGGTGGTGTCGATATTGCAGGGTTCAGAACGGTTTCGGTCATCATGTCGGCCCCAGCAACGGGGGGTGCACTACTGTCCATTGAGGGCGTGGACGAGCGCGTCGTTGAAGACGGGGAGATCGCCGGGCACGCGGGAGGTGATCAGGTTGCCATCGACCACCAGTTCCTCGTCGACATACGCACCACCGGCGTTGCGGATATCGTCCCGAATCTTGTTGACCGCGGTTACGGTGCGGCCTTTGAGGACATCGGCTGAAATCAGCAGTTGCGCGCCATGGCAGATGGCGCCGACCGGTTTCGACGATTCGGTGAAGGCTTTGGTCCAGGCTACGGCCGCGTCATCGATACGGAGATTTTCCGGAGCGC
>JALZMD010000158.1 GCA_030858375.1 Chloroflexota bacterium | reverse complement strand
GGGGGGTGCCCAGCGCGTACCGGATTTGTGGAGGGGCTTTTCGTGGAGTTTCGAGACAAGACGCTGACGTGTCGCGATTGCAGCAAACCGTTCACCTGGACGGCTGGTGAACAGCATTTTTTCCGGGCGAAGGAACTGATCAATATTCCCGCCCGATGTCCTCATTGCCGGTCGGCGCGAAAGGCCAAGCTTGGCCTGCCCGATCGTGCCCAGACGGAAGTCACCTGTGCCGAGTGCAAGCAGCTGACGTCCGTGCCGTTCATTCCTCGCAACGGTAACCCCGTCTACTGCTCCACGTGCCTTGCCACGATCCGCCGTGCGGAACCGGCCGAGTCGACCGTCCCGGTCGGAGTCGCCGCACCGTAATTGAATCGACAGCAACACCAGGAGCCGGGCGCCCATCCTCTGTTGAACGGGGATGGGCGTTTCGATGGTCGTCAGAACGTCAAGTGAACGAACTCTCGACTCCTGCCAAATCCGCCCCACATGCGGCTGACGCCTTTTCAAACCAAACGATATGGATTTTTGATGCGGAACCACCCGAGGGGTCGCCTTGCTGGCAGACATCATTCTTCCAGGTTCGGTACTACTCTTCGCCAATGAGGACCGTTCGCCCCCGTACCCCATCCGACGGACCGATCACACCATCGTCCTCCATCTGTTCGATGAGCCGCGCCGCCCTGTTGTACCCAATCCTCAGCCTGCGCTGCAACATTGATGCCGACGCCGTACCTTGTTGCCGAACGATTTCCAGAGCCTGCAACATCATGGGATCATCCTCCGCAGCTTCGCCGTCGACCGCCTCCGGGTTCGACCTTTCCAGCTCCATCCATTCGGGCGAATACTGAGGAATCGGCGACACCGTGAGCCAGTGGTCAACGATTGCCTTCACATCCTCGTCGATGAAGGCGCCCTGCACCCGGAGTGGCTTGGCGGCATCGGGAGGAAGGTAGAGCATGTCGCCTTTCCCAAGCAGGCGCTCGGCCCCTGGCATGTCGAGGACAACCCGGCTATCGATCATGGAAGAAACAGCGAACGCGATCCGGGCCGGGACATTGGCCTTGATCAGGCCAGTGAGGACATTGACCGACGGCCGTTGCGTCGCGATGATCAGGTGAATGCCAGTTGCCCGAGCCATTTGGGTGAGCCTGGCGAGCAAGGTTTCGACGTCATCCGGCGTCGTCATCATCAGGTCGGCCAACTCGTCGATGATGACAACCAGATACGGCAGTTTCTCAGCCTCGGGCTCGTCCGTCGTCTTCATCCGGTAGCCATCGATATTCCGGACACCGAGGCTCTTGAACAGTTCGTAGCGGCGGTTCATCTCCCGGAGCACCATGCGCAGGGCACCAACGACCTTGTCCATCTCCGTCACCACCGGACACTGGAGGTGCGGAACAGCGTTGAACATGGTCAACTCAACCATCTTCGGGTCGATCATGAGCAACCGAAGCTCATCGGGGCGGAACCTGATCAGGAATGTGCTGATAATGCCATTGAGGCACACGCTCTTCCCGGCACCGGTCGCGCCGGCGATGAGCAGATGCGGCATCTTGGTCAGGTCGCCCACCACGTACCGGCCACTAACGTCCCGGCCCAGTGGCAGCGGAATCCTGGCCTTGGATTTCGAGAACGCCGATGACTCGATGACTTCCCGCAAGCCGACCGTGGCAATTTCCGCATTCGGGATCTCGAGCCCAACCCGGGCCATCCCGGGTATCGGCGCTTCCACCCGGATGCTTTGCGCCGCCAGGGCAAGCGCGAGATCGTTCTGCAATTCGGTAATCCGACGCACCTTGACGCCGTTCCCCGGTTCCAGCGCGAACTGGGTTACGGCTGGCCCCGGGTTGATTTCACGCACCGTCGCTTCGACCTTGAAACTCAACAGGGTTTCCTCGATGGAGCGGGCTTTTGCTTCGAGCTCGGCGGTGTTCGGGACGACAGCATCGTAATAGGCAAGGTGGCGAATATCAGGGAGCGGCAAGGGCTCTCCGGTTGTCACCGGAGCCGGGAGCGCAGCCAGCGGCTTCTCATCCTTCGCATCGTTCTTGGCTTGTCGCTTGGGGATATTGATGACGCGTTCGACGGGAGTCGCTTCCACGACAGGCGCCGGCAGGATCCGCCTGGCCTGGCGTTTAACTGGTTTCGGAGCTGGCGGTGGCACAACCACCGGTTTCGGCTTTCGCCTCGGCATCAGCCGCCGCACATCGCGTTCCAGCGACATCAGGTCCGTGTCGGCCAGGAGAAACACCGAGACCACGCCGGCAGCGAACAGGACCAAGCCGGACGCCAGGCGGCCTAGGGCGCCACGCGCGATGTCGCCAACCACCATCCCGGCATCCCCAGACATGACGACGCCACCGAACGACAATAGGCCAAGCGCTGCCGCAGTAAAGAGGAACCCGCCAAAGTAGTGTCGAAAGAGGAGGATCGGGCCGTCCTGGTTGGCAAATGCGCGAACGGCGGTCAGGGCGATGAAGATCGGTACGAGCACCGCACCTGGGCCGAATGCGGCGCGGAGCATGTCAGCCCACCAGGACACTACCGCTCCATCCTCGGAACCCCGTCCCAGCGCCCAGGAGCTCAGCAACCCGACCAGGACAAGGACAATCCCCACGATCTCGCGCTTGAGACGATCCGAGATGGTGACGGATGGCACGAGGCCACTCGCAAAACTCCGGGTCCGCATGGTCCACATGCTGAGCTTCGAAGCGTGCTGCTTCTTTCGCCCGCGCCCCTTCGTGGAGCGCGATAGCGACGTATCGGTTCGGGCTCGTGTTTGCGTCGCCATTCACCGCTCCGGAACTGAACACGGAGGACCGCAATGTCCAACATGCTGTATTGCGCATCAGGTAAGATCGCCCTCTAAGAGCGTACGTACAGTATACACAACGGGGGGCGCCATGGGGTGTCATTCGTGACTACGCGGCACGGATATGGTTCCATCCCGTGCGTATGAGGCACTGGGCCCGGATCTCGCGCACGGCACCGAACCGGTCGGGAAGGGCAAGTGAGCCGAGGTTCCTGCAGCCATATCTTCCCACCACCATTGGACGACACGTTAAGTCGAATCAATGTGGGATGGCACCACACGTCGCTCAGGACAGGTGCCCATGGAACACAATGTTGTTTGCCTGGGTGTCTCCTGGTCCGGCTATCCGTTCGTGGATGACACCAGATGTGCCTCGTCGCATGTGCGTCGCCCCTTCCTCGTCAACGCGAAAGGCAGGAGAGCACAAGGTAGCCGTGCTGGATATGCCCTGGCTTGACGAGCCGATCCAGAACTAAAACAGGGTCGATTGGGATGGACGGTCTTCTTGCTCCCGCGATGCCTCGCGAACACGTTCGCGAGCGGCCAGGAGTTTCGGCAACGTATTGAAGTCTTCCTGGATCGTGGCCTTCAGCCCGCCCTGATGAAGGGCCGCGGCCGGGTGATACATCGGCACGACAAGGCGCTTCCCAAGTTCTTTCGCTGAACCATGGATCTTGGAGATCTTTTCTCCCGGAAAGAACCTGGCCATTGAGAATCGTCCCAGCGTAACCACGACATCGGGGTCGATCAGCTCCATTTGCCGCTCCAGGTAGCCGGAACAGGCCTGGATTTCATCGGGGAGGGGATCACGATTGCCTGGTGGGCGACATTTTACAACGTTGGTGATGAACACTTCCTCGCGGGAAAGCCCGGCATTGGCCAGCAACTCAGACAGGAACTTGCCGGATGCGCCGACGAACGGCTTTCCTTGCTGGTCTTCATGCCAGCCGGGCCCCTCGCCGATGAGCATGACCCGCGCCACTGGATTTCCCTCGCCGGGAACCGCGTGGGTTCGCGAACGGCAGAGCTCGCACAGGGGACACACCTTGACCTCGCTGGCGACTTGTTCAAGAGAATCATAGGCCCGGTTCGCTGTCACGGCAGTTCTCTCCTGGTTCGGCAACACGTCGTTGCCGAGTATAGCGGCATGCACCAAGACCGAATGTCCTCGGCTGGCACGAAAGTAGGGACTTCCATCTCGCGATGGAAGTCCCTCCCTTGCGCCTGTCCAAAGTGATTTCCGGTCCGGTCCGGTGATCGCATTGAACGGGCTGAGATGACCCGTTTCCCTGCCCTCGCTCCTCGTGACGGCAAATCTACGAGGCCGAACTCACCGGCAGCGCCAGCGCCTGAACGGCACCAGCCTCATTCTCGAACGAAACCAGCAGGTTGTAGTCTGCCGGGTCACCGGCGATGGTGACAAGCGTCGTTGCGGTCGGCCCTCCCGCCGTCACTTCGAACATCCCGCTGCCAATCGTTGCCCCGCCCAGGTCGACGAGGAAATAGTTGGCCAGGCCGTTCGAGCCCGCTTCGTAGGAGAGCGTCAGCTGCCCATTGGCATCGACCGTCGCTTCGACGTTAGTCAGGCCTTCACCCTCCGCGACCGGCGTGCGCCCCGCCAGGGGCACGCCATCGGCCGCCGACTGGGCGATCGACTGCGGCGATTGGGTACTCTGGGCCACGTCGAGCGGCATGATTGGCTCGTCCACTGCCACCGAGCCCGCAACCGGAGTGGCGACGTCCGCAACCGGCGAGGCCGTATTGGCACCGTACCCGTCAAACTCAAGCGTGCCCCAGCGGTACGGATCACCCTGGACGCCGTTCCAGGTCGACCACCCGAGGCGCGACTGACCAGTCAGGTCCTCGGTGTCGGAGTCGTAAATAAAGATATTCATGGCGGCGTTGTCGGGATCCAGATCGGCCGGCAGCGCCTCGAACGGGATGAACGTTTCCAGCACGTAACCGGTATACGGCTCGGTGAGTGTGCTCGCCATCTCGAATCCAGGTGCCGTTTCGGCTACCGGGCCCTGATAGGCATCCGCGTCACGGTAGGCTTGCGGCGACCCATCTGTGGAGGTCGGGAAGACGCCGACCTTAAACGTCGCCGACGTGTTCGGCGCGGTGCCGAGCGGATCGATCGCGATTTCCACCGAGTCCGTTCGCCAGTGACGCTTGGCATCCGCCGGTGTCAACACGGTACCCAGCGTCTCGTCCTGGACTTCAACTGCGACGTAGATGCCGTCATTGCCCCACGTCAGCCACGCGGTTCCGGAGGCGTCCGCCGCATCGTCCGGATCGTCCCCTTCCCAGACCCTACTCAGGTCCAGTGGCTCGCCGGTGTACTCACCCTCGGTGATGGTCCCATCGACCACGACCGTATCGGGGGCCATGGGCACAACCGCCGAGGGAACCAGGTTGATACCAGCCTGCTGCGCCGACGTACCAGCCGCTGACTCGGTCGTGATGGTAACCGGATAGGTTCCTTCCTCGCCACCCTGGTTCGAGGTAGCAAGTGCCTCGTCTGTATTCGTGACAGCGAAGGTGACTGACGTGGACTCGCCTGCCGCGAGCCTGCCGTACGCCTGGGAAGCCGAATCGGCTTCGAAGCCCGCTGGCAACTCGAGCGTCACCGAGCCGCTCTGCTCCTCACCGGAGTTATTGGTGACGAGTACATTGATGCTTTCGGTGTCGCCAATTGCGAGCGAGGTGACCGGCAGGATCAGGTTGTTCAGCTGCGGAACATTGGATGATTTAGTCCACTCCTGGAACTGCGCAATTTCCGGCAGCGGCTCCAGCACACCAGAGACCGCCGGCGCCACGCGCACGACCTCGCTGGTGACCCCGATGCCGCCGCCGGCGCCGAACGAGGCGCCAATCCGGTAGCGGGTATCTGGCGCGGCATCGGCGGCGGGTACGATCGTGAACTCCTGGGTGATCGTTCCATCTTCGCCAACGGTGAACGCTGGTTCAGCCTCTGGCTCCGCCTGTTGGGTCGCCAGGTCATCGGCGCCGACGACTTCCCATCCCTCCGGGG
>JALZMD010000060.1 GCA_030858375.1 Chloroflexota bacterium | reverse complement strand
GCACGCCGCGGCGTACTGGCTGCTCGATACGCTGCGGCGCTGGCTGGAGGCGGTCGGGGTGGCCCGGATGACGCTGGAGACGCTGCGGCTGCGCCTCATCAAGATTGGCGGCTGCTCGCTGCCCGACGCGACCGGGCCCGACTGCGCTTGGCATCAAGTCATCCCAGCGAACCGTGGTGGCCGCTGCTCGCGGCCCGACCCAACCGCTTATGAATAATCCGGGCTAGGCGTGTTCTGCTCCGTGCTGGCCTTCCTGCTCTACGCTCGGGGCCTCAGGGGGCTGGACGCCGGCACGGCGGTCGGTCTCATGAACCTGGTGCCGGTTTTCGGTCTCGTCCTGGCCCTGCTGGTTCTCAGGGAACCCGTGCAGCTCGTGCAGGCCGTGGGACGGTCTCGTCGTGATCACCGGCGTGGCCATGAGCGTCCGGCAGGCGTCTCGGGTGGGCAGTAACGCGCCATTTCAAAGGAGACAGATCCAACCATGCAGATGAACCATCAACTGGAAGACGAAGGTACCGCCAGATTCGACACTAAGCTGGTCGTCATCCTCCGGGATGACCTGGAGACTTGGCAGACGTTGAATGCCACCCTCTTCCTCGTGAGCGGCATCGCTGCCACCGACCCCGAGACGGTAGGCAAACCCTACGAGGACGCAGCCGCGAATCGCTACCTGCCCATGTTCCGCCAGCCCGGGCTAGTGTTCGAGGCCGGCCGCGAAGAGCTGCGTCGTGCCTTTGATCGAGCCAGGCAACGCGGCGTCGAACTGGCAATCTTCATTGATGAGATGAGCTTTTTGGCACCCCCCACGACGCGGCCAACCGGGCCGCGGTGCGATTCGTGAGACCGGAGGATCTTTCGCTAGTTGGCATCGCCTTCCGAACCGACCGCCGGGTCGCCGACAAGGTCGTCAAGGGGCTGAGGCTTCACCGATAGATGAATGATCGAGCCATCGTCCACCGCTGCCAGACGTGACCGTGCTGGGCAGCTCCTTCGAGGGATGGGTCGCTGTCGAGATGAGTCTCCGTGACCACCCGCCTCTCGACGCTGACCTCATCCTGCTCCATACCATCTGCCGCTGGAACGCGCTGCATCAGCTGTGATTCGGGATCGAGGCGCCAGCCGGCAGCCAGCCGGAGCTGGCCGGCCATGGCCATGGTGTCCATCAGAAGCAGGAGCTCGGCGTTCCGGCCGTGTTGAAACCGGATCATGTGCTTGTGGGCGATCCGGATTGATCGGCCGGTCGCGGGCAGCGCCGGAGGTGCCTGGGTCGGGAGCATCCGGGGCCGGCGTAGTTCGCCCGTATTGGACCCGGTCATGACCGAATGGACCGAGAACCACTCCCCATCATCGATCATTTCAGTGATTTGGAAGTGAAGGTCCGGATTGGCGGTCCGCATGCTCTTGCCATAGTTGGTGTTGCCGCTGGCTGCCTCACTCGTCCTACAATGCGGCACAAGGCGGAAGCGGACATCAAGCAAAGTCCGGCCAGTCTCGGAAACGACCCTGCTTGTTGAAAAACTCCGAGTGTGCCGGAGAGTCAAGGGATAGACATTCCACCTGGTTCTGTCCGCCCCTGGCTCGGAGCCAACCATGCTTGGAAACCCGAAATCCCGCGAACTTGACGAACCGATTCTCGTCTCACTAGAGGGGCTGGTGCCCCAACGTCACTTCTATCGCCATCTCGAGCGCGTGCTCGACCTCGCCTTCGTCCGCGATGTGGTGCGCGACACCTATGCCGATAGTGGCCGTCCATCCATTGATCCGGTCGTCTTCTTCAAACTCCAGCTCATCCTCTTCTTCGAGGGGCTGCGCTCTGAGCGCCAGCTCATGCGGGTGGTCGCCGACCGGCTCAGTTTGCGTTGGTACCTGGGATACGATCTGAGCGAGGAGCTCCCCAACCATTCGAGCCTGACCCGCATTCGCGAACGGTACGGGGTAGCGGTTTTTCGTCGCTTCTTCGAGGTGATCGTCGAGCAGTGCATCGCGGCCGGACTGGTCTGGGGCAAAGAGCTGTACATCGACTCGACCGACGTCGCGGCCAATGCCTCGCTCGACTCGTTGCAACCACGGTTCGCCGTTGAGGCGCATCTCACCCGGCTCTTCGACGAGGAACTCGCTGGCGAGGACGACACTGATGATGACCGAGGAGGCCATCGTGATCAGCATGGCGGAGAGGCAGAGCCGCTCCCGTTGCCGCTCGTGCTGACGGAGGAGGACAGTGCTGATCTGGCCGACCGGGCCGCCGCCGTCACGATTGGATCGGGGAGATGGGACGACCGGATCGCACGAGGACGAGCGGCACGTATCGAAGGACCGCCGACTATCGGGCGAGCACCACTGACCCTGACGCTTCGCCACTCCGACCCGGCAATTCCGGCGTGCGCCTCGGCTACCACGATCATTACGTCGTCGACGGCGGGAAGGCTCGAATCATCTTGACCGCGTTGGTGACTCCAGCCGAGGTCCAGGACAACCAACCGGCCGTCGATCTCCTGTGGCGGACGCGCTTCCGCTGGAAGTTGCGTCCGCAGCAGGTGACCGGCGACACCAAGTACGGCACCGTCGAGAACATCGTGGCGATCGAGCGCGAGCGCATCCACGCGTATGTACCGCTGTCGGAGGTGGGACGCAGGCCGGGTCTCTTCCGGGACACGGATTTCGTCTATGACCCGGCGGTCGATTCCTACCGCTGTCCGGGGAAGGAGACCCGGCGCTTCATCTCGCAGTGCGACATCACTCGGCGACGCGTCGACGAGGCACCCGCCGCGTCGTGTGTGAGTTGCTCGCTCCGAAGCCAGTGCACCACCTCACAGCGGGGCCGACGGGTCGGGCGCAGTCTTGACGAGAGGCATCTGGACCGGGTACGCGGCTATCACGAGACGGAACCCTACGCCAAGGCGATGCGCAAACGGAAGGTGTGGGTCGAGCCGCTCTTCGCCGAGGCCAAGGAGTGGCACGGCTTGCGCCGCTTCCGGCTCCGGGGATCGGAGAAGGTCAACATCCAAGCCCAACTCATCGCGACAGGCCAGAATCTCAAACGTCTGCTCAGCAAACAGGGCTGGGGACGCCGCCCGTGGCCGAGTGGGGCGGCTGGAGTGATGCTCCCGGCGGCGAAACCGATCGCGAGCTCACCGTTATGAACCAGATGTCGTCCCGTTTCCGCGAGTCCGGCCTGCTCCGCACACCAATTCCGCTGCCCTTTTTCACCACGCTGGACCGTTTTCGAGACGCTGAGGCATCGCGCGCTCGGGCTGATAACACCCCCAGAGTATGTCTAACCTACCAAGCAGGACAGTTTCTGATTGGGATCGCCGTGAAGTGTCTCCTGACGGAAAAAGCCTCCTTGATATGCTGGTGGAGATTGGCGGACGGCAGCGTGCGGATGTTCAGTTCGAGGCCCTGCTTGCACGCCACGGCTCGGTAGTGGAGCATGCAATTCGGCGAGCGAACGAGCTGAGTATGTTGGTGGTCAAAGTCGAACCAGGCAAGGTGTCTTCCGCGACATTTCTGGTCGCAGGTGGATAGCGGAAAACGTACGAAGACCTTGGGGCCAGGTGGCGCGGCGGCCCCTCATGGTGGCGCAACGCTTCCCTCCCTCAAGTGGCTCGTCGTGGGGCTTGATCGGCTGGAGCCCCGTCTCTTGAAATCCCATAACCCATGTTCGACTTCGGGCAGGTTAGGCACACCGAGGCGTTCGACGATGTGCAGCGCCTCTTTGCGATGTCCTTCGTCGCGGAGGAGGACGTGGCTGACCTCCGCGCCCGAACCCTGGCAGCCAACTCTATGATGAAAACGAGAACGCCCAAGGCATGGTGATCGTCGCACGGACGGCGGCCACGACCAAGCCGAGTGGGTCTGGGAGAGGCACTCCAACCAACGCGCACGAATCTGGAGTGGGAACGCGGCCGACGTCCAGCGGCACGACCTCACCCAGACCTTTTCCGCGGGCGGCTTCGACCTGGTCTCTGCCCCGGACCTCGGATCGTCGGTGGCGTTCCCCCCGGACCGGGTCCTGCCAATCGCGGCTCCCGCCGTGGTGCCCGGTGGTTTGCCGGAAACCACCTCACCACTAACCGTTTCACCAGTGAGAATGACCGTAGGATGAAGTGAAGTGATGAAGGCGCGAGACGAGGTAGCCTGGCTCGATACGCCGTCCGAGTGGCGGGCCTGGCTGGAAGCGAACCATCGCATGGAATCCGAAATCTGGGTTGGGCTGCGCAAGAAGTACGTGCCGGTCGGGATCACCTGGCAGGAGGCGGTGGACGAGGCGCCCTGCTACGGCTGGATCGACGGCCTCACCCACAGCGTCGATGGCGACGGCTACACCTGCCGGATCACGCCGCGGAAGCCGCGCAGTATCTGGAGCTCGATTAACATCAAGTGGATCGAGGAGTTGATCGCCGAGGGGCGGGTGCATCTGTCCGGATTGCGGGTTTATCGGGAGCGGGACCTTTCGCGCGCCGGTCTCTACTCTTTCAAGCAGGACGAGGCCGCATTCGACACCGGGCAACTGGCGGTATTCGAGGCGGACAGGCGGCCTAGATCTGGTTCCAGTCCCAGCCGGCAGGGTACCGCCGCCAGGCGCCCTGGTGGGTCATTAGTACCAAGCGTCCGGAAACCCGGGAGCGTCGCCTGGCTCAACTCATTGACGATTCCGCCAACGCTCGGCGACTGAAGCAGTTCGCGCGCAACTGGGTTCGTGCAGTTGGCCCACTGCTGAGCCGGTTGAGAGCGTATCCCAAGCCAGGCGGCTGGATGGTTTGGTCCAGATCATTGCAACGGATGTCCAATGCCGACAGGAGGTCACGTTCGTGCATATCGCCTGCGGCGTGGAACACTTTCCTGATCACCCACTCCAGGGAGGCACCGTGCTCTAGCCTGGCGACATGATCGAGCAACCGTTTCTCGCCGGGATGCAGCGTCCGGTTCACCACGAAGAGAATGTCGAAGGCGCTCGCCAGCAGGGCCGTGAGCCGGTGCTGCACTTTGACCGGACCGTCGCGTACGAGGGCCAGCTCGATCGTCGATCTTGCTGGTTAGCGATCTTCGCCCTACTCGACCGGGGCGCAGGACTCGGGCCCCTTCTGGAGGGGATAGGTGGCCTCACCGGACTCGTAGCCCATCTTGAAGTCATTGCCGCAGGCATCGGTGAAGGTTGTGCTTTCGCCCGAGCTGGTATAGACCTCAAAGGTGTTTCCGGTCACATACCCGCTGGATTCCCCCGCCGCCAGGGTTCTGTCGAACAGCACCGCGCCGTCGGCCGTGATCGACACATAGATGTCATTGGAGGCCGTGACCTGGATGCTGGTCAGTTCGGACTCGTCCAGTGTCGACTGCGGTGCCGCGGTTGGCTCGGGTTCTGCCGGCGGCTCGGTCGGTACCGGGACCGCCTCTTCGACCACGTTGTCTCCGCCGCGCTGGTTGTCTCCGCCGCGGTCCTCTACCAGACCGTCCTCGCTGGTTGTTTCCCGGGTACCGGAGGTTGCGGCTTGCGTGGGCGTAGGCGCCTGGGTCGGCTCAGTGGTGGGTGGTACCTGGGTCGGCGCCATGGTCGGCACCGGGATGTCTTCTTCAAACGGAGTGGCGGTTGGAACAAGCGCCGTTGGGGTGAGCTCGACGTCTGGTTGGGCAACGAACGCACTGTAGACCCAGGCGAACACGATGGCACTGAGGACGACCGCAAAAGCGATAATCGCAAAGTTCGGGGCCCAGTGGCTCGGCATATTGATCGGGGGCACGGCGGCGACGCTGGCCGGCGCCATGCGCCCACCTGAGCCGTGGGCCTCCTCGAATATGACCAGGAGTTTGCTCGGGTCCAATTGCAGGAACGTGGCGTAGTTTCGAACGATTCCCCGCTGATAGATAAGAGGAGGAAGTGCGCTGAAGTTTTCCGCTTCCAGCGCCGCCAGGTGATGGCGATTGATTCGAGTAGCCTGTTCAGCTTCCTTGAGCGTGACGCCCAGATGGGCGCGCGCCTGATGGAGCGTCTCTCCAAATCCGGCCATGGATCGATCCTGTTGAACCCGAATACGGGTCGGAAATGCATGTGTGCTGGGACGAAATGCTGGTGCCCTGAGGATGGTGGTCAGGATGTGGGCGACACCAGCGTCCAAAATGGTGTTGTTCCCCTCGAATCGCGGTCCCTCTACAGCCCTCGATTCGCTTTCCGCAAGTGTACCCCCTGAATCCCTCGTGAACCGCGGATTCGCGGTGCCTATCCCAGTTTGCTCGTACGTACACGCCGGGCCGTCCGCGGTGCTGACGCTTCGCGCGGGCTTGACCGTGCGACCAGCCGATCCGTTCGAGGCGTTTCGGGTTGGATGACATCGGTTGGCGGGATCCAGCTTGTGTCCGCCGCAAGCCACCAATCACCGATCGATGAACGGCAAGCCAGGTCATCGGAGTTGACCATTTGGCGGTGCGTGGCGGCGTACTCGTTCATGCACCATCCGCGCTCGCCGTTGTCCGATGTCCGGAATGAGCGACACGTACTGCAGGATTTCGGCACACGGGACGCGACGTCAAAGTGCCGATCGAGGCCGGCGTCCCGGTCGCCTATGGCATCGCGGATGTCGAAGTCGGAATTGAATGCGCTTTGCGGCTGCGCGTGGCGCAAGGGGCGGCGCGTGAGGGAGCGATCGGACACGCCAGATGTTCCGCCTGGCGATCGATCCGCGGGGCGATCCTGCGTGTACGAGTCCGGCTCTACGGGTCGCGATCCATGCTCCTGTGGTCGGTCGGAAACCGAGGCGACCGCTGCTGTCATTTCACGTGCCACACCGTTCGGAGACGTGGTCTGGCCGGGCCCACCGAAGAGGGCTGAACGGAACGCATCCATTCCTGATGGTTCATCGAAGGCGAATGATGACGACGCGGGACGGACATCCGCGACACCGGCAAGGTGCTCACCACTTAAGGTGGCCGGGCGGTCATCGGCGACGGCGTATGTATATTGTGGGGAATCGGTGGGCAACACGTGGTCTGCGCGTACCGCTGCGGCCACCGGTTCTGGCGAACGCTCGAGGAGGCGCGAACGCGACTCTTGCCATTCCACGGGTTGGAGTTCGGGAAACTCCCATGCATCCTGGAGCCAGCTCTCTTCGCTTGTCGCCAAGTTCAGGTCGATCTCATCCGCGTCGTCGTACCCATCTGGAGGCATCTCCTCGTATCCGGCGCCGGCATCAACCTGGTCAGTGGCTTCGAAGGAGATGCGGACATCCAAACCATCGTGGTTGAAGGTCGTCGCATAATCATCCTCGGCGGCCCATTCATCGTCATCGATGTACGCAGGGACAGACATCGGCTCGGATCGATACCGGCGTTTGAGGCCGAAGTTGAGACTTCGCCACCAGCTGGCGCGCGGCGATTCGACCGGAGAGGCAGCCACAGCCCACGCTGGGTCGGAGGGCTCGTCTTCAGTGTATCCGACCAGTTCGACGGGGAGTTGATCCTCTTCGAGATGGGCTTCGTCATCGGTCAGCCAGGCCGCGTGATAGCCATCATCGACCCGTGCGGTCGGTTCAGGGGCAGGCTGTTCCACGATGGGGGGAGCAATCGACCCGGCATCCTCGCGATACGTCGACTCCAGCGGCGGCGCGTGATGAACTGGATGATCGATCGCCACGCGGGCGCGTTCAAAAGCAATGTTGAGTCGCTCCCCCTCGACATCCCAGACCACCCCGGGCCGGGTGCTGGAGGCAGGCGGGGCCAGAGGCGGCACCTGGTCACAGGCATCGGTCGTCAGGGCAGCTGCCTGAGCCGATACCGCAGCTTTCCGTGCGTTCAGTGCATTGAGGTGATAGTCGCGCTCGACGTCACCAGCGGCCTTGATCTCCCGGGCCCGCCTGAGCACGAGATCGTAGGATGTCACGACTTCTCTGGCATCTCCCGTTGCTGGATCTTGCCGCGACGTTCCGGACCTGTTGAGGAACCCTCGGAGCTGGGTGAGATCGAGCCCGGATTTCAGTTGGGCGACGCTGTCGAACCGATCGTCGGTACCGTGGGCGGGAGAGAGCGGCGTGCCGTTGGCCTCGACTTCCTCGCGTGGCACTGGCGGCGTGTTGCGATGGTCGTCGGCCGGGGCACGGTCATTCAACGGTGGCCCCTGGTTGTACTGACCCCGATCCCGGGCCACCAGGAGCTCGTCGGTGGCTGGTCCAGCTGGCTCTGGTTCGATCGATTCCCGTGTGGGTTTGCGTCGCTGTGAATGACGCTCGCGTGCTTTCTGGATCGCATCCTTGTTGCCGCGAGCCATATGCCAGGCCCGCTCGGCCTGGTCAGCGATGGCTGGCGAATTGAGATCGTTTTCGCCGGGCAGGGGCGCGGCACGATGGATGATTGCATCGCTTCGTCGAACGGATGTCAGGGTCACGACGTCCTCGGACACCCCATTTCCCTGACGACCTGCCGAGCCTGCGGATTGCCTGGACGTTGTGTCGACGACCGAGGTTACTTCGTCATCCACCCGGCTGTTAACGTAGAAAAGCCCCTTTCGAGGTGAAGCAACGACCTCCGTTGACGACAGGCTAGCGGCCGCATCGATCCACAGATCGTCACCCCAACTGTTGCGGCAGGCGAGTTCTTTCTCCCGGACAAGGATCTTGATATCGCTCGCAACCTGGCGTTTCGGATGCGTACACCAGCCGTTGCCAGAGAGCTGGGCGATCTGGAAGAATTGGCATTTGGAGCATTGGCGCTTTGAATCCGACATGATACCTACACCCTCAAACAGGACATACGTCCTGAGGACCAGGCCGACAATTGCTCCACCACTGCTTCGCCCTACCGAAGCGATGGCGGATCACCTTTTTGGACCGTCGAAACCTGGATTGTTTCGATTGTAGCCCTCATGGCAGCAAGTGTCTATCTGGCACCGTATCGTGATTTCCCCGGGTTTGTCCAATGTTGTCGCATGGTCGTTGGCGTACGGACATAATGTCCGGTTATGTCGGAAAATGGATGCGAAAGGGTCCGTATCTGAACGGACACTATGATAGTTCAGAAGTCACGAAGGGTGCCACAGAGTCACACCTTGACCGGGGCTCCAAGTGGATACGACAACATTGATATCCCCGGTGGTGATGGGAAAATCCATGGACCGGGCTGGAGAAAACTGGAAATGCTGGTTCTGTCCCGGGCCGATGTGAAACAGCTGGTGCCCATGCCGAAGGCGATCGACCTTGTGACCCAGGCATTCCGCGATCTTTCGGCTGGCCGAGCGCTTTCACCGCTTCGTACGCCGTTAGAGATCATACCTGGAAGCGGCACGACGTTGGTCATGCCGGCGTACGTGCCGTCGGCCGCGGCACTCGGTGTCAAAATCGTCTCGGTGTTCACCGGTAACGCCGCGCTCGGACTTCCGACCATAACGTCGATCGTATGCGTATTCGATCCCGCGACAGGTCAACCGGTCGCGATGATGGAGGGTGGTTATTTGACCGCGTTGCGCACAGGTGCCGTCTCTGGTGCCGCAACCCGGTTACTCGCTCGTGAAGAGAGCAAGGTTCTGGTTGTCATTGGCGCTGGTGCGCAAGCGCTCACCCAGGCCGCCGCCGTGTGCGCCATAAGGCCGATCGAGCGGATCATCGTTGTGGCCCGATCTCAGGAAAGCCTCGACGGCTTCCGGCAGCACGTCGCGGAGGAATGGCCGGACCTGACGGAACGGGTGGAGACCTCGCTGGATGTGGCGCCAGCAGTGCGGGCCGCCGATATTATCTGCACCGCGACCACCTCGGCGACGCCCGTCTTCGATGACGCCGATCTACAGCCAGGAACCCACATAAACGGCGTCGGATCGTTTACCCCACGGATGCAGGAAGTGCCAGCGCAAACAGTGGCCCGGGCGATCGTGGTGGTTGACCAGATAGAGCCGGCGCTCGAAGAGGCGGGTGACCTGTTGATGCCCCTCTACGAGGGGATCGTGAGTCGAGACCATTACTCTCATGAACTCGGCGCCCTGATGGACGGGAGAGGAACGGGCCGAACGTCGAATGATGCGATTACGTTCTTTAAAAGTGTCGGTAATGCGGTGCAGGACATGGCAGTCGGACGCTTTGCATTCGATGAGGCGAAGCGGCTCGCCGTCGGCCAAACGGTCACACTGTAGTCGTGCTCGGCATATCCGTAGGTGCGAAGTTCGTGGCTGCAGCCGCGCTGATATGGAATCCGATTGAACAACTGATAAACCCACGATGCCGACGACTACCCCGGTGGGTAGGGGCAATCCTCGGTGATCGCCGGTGGCACGGGGTCGCGGAACCCGGGTCAACACGTATCCAGCAGGTCCAAGTTGACCCTTACCCACCACCCCGTTTGCCTCCTGTGCATCAGGATGCCGTATGAGCCGGATCACGGTCCAGCGCGAACGCAACTCACTTCTGGACCACGAAACGCCCCGGCCAACCAGGCTGGGGCGTTTTGTGGACTTGGGATCTGCGATCGAACCTAATCTGCGGCGAGCACAACCGGTGCCGCGGCAACTGTGCCGTACCGGACCGCGTGCTCGAACTCCTCTGGAAAGTGTTCGATCATGCCGATCAACGGCACCGGTGCAACCTGGCCCAGGCCACACAGTGAAAGCTCGATGATGTGCTTGCTTGTGCGTTGGATCAGCGTCAGGTCGTCCATCGAGCCACGGCCGAACCGAATGCGATCGAGTATCTCCACCAGGGCGGGATTCCCAAGGCGGCACGGTACGCATTTCGAGCACGACTCATATCGGTTGAAAGCCGTAAGGTAGCGGGCGAAGTCGACGACGTTGACGGTCTCGTCGAAGATGACCCAGCCACCCGATCCCATCATGCCGCCGACATCGCCCAGCGAATCGAAGTCAACAGGAATATCGAGATGCTCGTCCTTCAACGGGCCCGCCGAGACACCCCCGGTCTGGACCCCCTTGAAGATCTTGCCATCGGCCATACCACCGTAGATATCGTTGAACAGCTTCCTGAGCGTCATGCCCATTTCCACTTCGACGACACCATGACGCGCCATGGGCCCCTGCACGGTCATCAACTTGGTACCCTTGCTGCCCTCGGTCCCAAGGCCGGCGTACCACTCACCGCCGTTGACAATGATGTCGGGAATGTTCGCCAGCGTTTCAGTGTTGTTGGCGACCGTCGGGCGTTTCCACAAACCTTCCTCGACCGAGCGGGGCGGCTTGGTGCGCGGCTGCCCGCGTACGCCCATCACCGAGAACATCAGGGCGGACGCCTCGCCACAAATGTAGGCGCCACCTCCGGTCCGGACGCGGAACGCGACGTTGTGCCCGGTGCCAAGGATGTCCTGGCCGATCAAACCGATGCGCTCGGCATCGGCTACGGCTTTCCGGAATCGCCTGATTGCCAGGGGGTACTCGCCGCCGATGTAGTTATAGCCTCGCTCAGCGCCGCAGACGACGCAGGCGATCAGGATGCCTTCGAGAATCCGGTGCGGATCGCACTCATGAAGGTGACGATCCTTATAGACGTTCGGCTCTCCCTCGTGGCTGTTGCACACGATGAACTTCGGCGTCACCTTTGCCTTGCGGCCGCTTTCCCACTTGATGCCGGCCGGGAATCCCCCGCCGCCCCGGCCCCGCACGTTGGAAGCGGTAACCTCGGCGATTGCCTCCTCGGCACTCATCTCGAAGAGCACCTTGAAATAACCATCGTAAGCGCCACGGGCAATCGCGTCTTCAATCGAATCCGGCTCGATCACCCCGGCATTGCGGGAGATGATTTGCATCTGGTCCTTGAAAAACGGGTGGTCGTTCAGGGACGGGATGGCGCCCAGCGACGCTGAACTGCGGACCCCGATTGCGAGGTCGTCACGGCCGCCATTGAAGACGGCCCGCACGTCGGACGCCTGGAGTGGTCCGTATACGACAGGCGGCTGTCCTGGACGCCGGATCTCGATCCACGGTTCCATCCAGAAGGCGCCGTTGCCGCTGACTTCGCGGACAATGGCATCAGCACCCAGTTCAGCCCGGCAGGTATCCAGAACGTTGAGCGCGCCCTTGGCAATGGAACTGCTTCCGACGCCAACGCTGACGACGGTTCGGGTGCCTTCCCACAGGTCTTTCCAGCGAGCCTGGGCCCGCGAGCGGAACTCAACGTAGTCGGCCTTGGTCTCGAGACGCGTGAGGTGGTCACTCGGTTGGGCGTGGACCATCGGTCAACCCTTTCTCCTGCATCATGTGATGCCCTTCGACAGCCCGATGGAGCAGCGCAGTCAATTCGGATGGCGTGACCGGGCCAAAATAGTCGTCGTCGAGTTTGACGACCGGGGCGCGATCGCAGACTCCGAGGCAACCGTTGACGACCTGAATGCTGACCTGCTCATCCAACGTGGTCTCGCCGTCGTCAATCCCGAACGTGTCCTGCACTTCCTGGACGAGCGCTTGGGAGCCCATGACGTAACATGCCATGCCGTGGCAGATCAACATGTGATGGTGACCGCGAGGGTCGGTGCGGAAGTCGGCGTAGAACGTCAGGAGCCCGAACACGCGATTGACGGTGGTATTGAGGTGTTCGGCTACGATCTGGGCGGCTTCCGGAGAAACCCATCCAAAGTGTTCGTTGATTTCCTGGAGGGCGGACAGGATCAGTTCCTGCGCTTCTTCGTAATCGTCGAACGTAAAACGGGAAACAAGTTCACGTACCACTTCCGGATCAATGTCCTGCCGCCCGGTGAATGGGGCGGGCACTGGAAGCACAACGTGCGCAGATTCGGCGTGGGCCACTCGGGGAACCTCCCTGCCGCGTCTGACAGATGCCGTCATCATCGCGCGGCAGTGTGATAAACGTCACAACTGTCGCTGCGAGTATACCAGCCAGTAGCGGGATTCCGAGGCAGGAATGATCCGTGGCGCACAGATTTCAGGGTAGCGACGAGCGCTGCCTATCTGGGACTTCGTTCTCTGGTCAGGACCCGAGCAATGCTGTGAAATCACCGTCAAACTCATTCAGGAACTCGTACATGTCTACCACGTCGGAGGCCGAGACCGGCTCGCCATGGCTGACGTGCGGCACCTCCGTCACGATTTTCGGAGTGCCGAGGCCCTCGGGGCCTTGCACCACCTGTTCGCTCAAGCGACGGAGTGCGAGCTGGGCTTGTTCCGGGTCGCCATCGTTGAGCACGGCGGCGACGAAATTGCGGGCATGGCAGTCGGTGCATTCGACGAGCATGGTCCACATCTCCCGTTCACGGGAGATGACGGTGATGTCATCGGAGTGAAATTGATGATGGCACACGATGCAGCGTTCCATGCGATTGAGGACTATGCGTTTGATACGGACTTCTGAATCCATAATTCCTTCTATCGACAAACGACGTGACACACCAGTACGTGCCACGAACGATGCTAATTGGAGCGCTTCTTGTCGAAATCGTCGAGATCCAGGGAGTTGATGAAGTCCCGGAAGACGCCGAGCTCCTCCTCGGACTTGCCGCTCGAAGACGGTTCCCGAACCTCGCTGGGGCCGGTGCGCTCGTCGGGTTCGGATTGCTCGATGCGCTGGGAAATCTCGATATCTTCGCCATCGTCACCGTCCATCGCCACGCCGGCCTGATCCATGATCGAGTCGTCCACGAGGATTCGCGCTCCAGTGCGCACGGCGAGGGCGATCGCATCACTGGGACGGGAGTCGAGTTCGATCGAACGGCCACCCTGGTCGAGGATGATGCGGGCGAAGAAGACCTGGTCATTCAGGTCGGAAATCATGATGCGTTCGATCGTGGCATGCAGCTCGGCCAGCATCGATCGCATCAGGTCGTACGGAAGCGGCCGCGTTGCCGGTATGCCTTGCAATTCCATGGCGATGGCTTCGGCCTCGTAAGCGCCAATCCAGATCGGGAGATGGCGGTCGCCATCGACTTCCTTCAGGATCACCACACGGTTTTGCGTCACGAGGCTGACGCGGATACTTTCGACGGTTGTTTCAATCATCGTCAGACCCTTTGAACAATGGGATACCGGTCCAAATCGCCGACATGCCTTGCATCGGGATCGCCTTCAGTCGTCACGGAACAGGAGCTGGCCTGGCCGCGATGTCCTATTTCTTATACTACACCCCACACTACAGACGGGCATCACCCACCTGACCAGACCAGGCCAGACGAGAGATGCTGCAAGTTGTTTACGGCGTCGCTGCGGCGGTATCGTTCAATTCCGGGTAATCGAAGTGGTCTGCAATGCCGATATTGTCGGCTGGCCAGTACGTGATCCAGGCCTTGCCAATGATGTTTTCGATCGGCACAAAGCCAAAGACGCGCGAATCTTCGCTGTTGTCCCGATTGTCCCCGAGCACGATCACTGATCCTTCCGACACCTCGATCGGCCCGCAATAGTCGGACGATGCCCGGCACGTGGTTTCCTTGCCGTCGTCGAGATAGGGCTCCACCAGTTCGATGCCATTGATAAATACGTTGTTGTCCCGGATTTCAATAGTGTCGCCGGGCAAACCGATCACACGCTTGATGTAGGGCTTGTTGGCGGTCGCCCCGCTCGGGGGATTGAGTACGACGATGTCACCGCGCTCCGGGGTGCCGAACGGGCGCCAGGTGTCGTCTTCGTCGTAATCGACGCCCGGAATCCAGCCCAGCCAGGTGTCCTGATCGAGTCCGAAGTAGGAGTTGCGATTGACGAGCAGCATCTCGTTATCGGAGAGAGCCGAGTCCATGCTGTGGCCATCGACGCGGAAATTCAGGACAACGGCACGAACGGCGACAAAGATTAGCAGGGCTAGCAACAGCGTTTCGATGACCTCCCTGACCATCGAGCCAGATTTTTTGGTCTCGGGTTTCGTTGCCTGGGTGCCTGTGTCGTCGTCGGCACCCTGCGAAACTCCGCGGGAATCCTGGACATCGTCGGAGACGCGGGAGTGGTGGTCGGTCATACCCGTTGGATACCTCGATAGGGATTACGGTCAAACAAAAAAGGGACGCAAGGGATGACCCCGGCGTCCCTCACTATTGCAGCGGACGAGATGTCCGGTTGCTAAGTGTGACTAGATTTCGTCAGCCCGGCTTCCGCCGACCTTGACCGTGTTGTCTTCCTTGACGGTGTTGGCGGAGGAGGTGAGGGTCGACGCGGTCTTGGACGAACCAGCTTCAATCCGCTCGCGCTCTTCGCGCTCCTTCTCCTCGGCTGTGGACTCCGTCTTGAATTCGCGGATACCCTTGCCGAGTGCGCCGCCGATTTCCGGGAGCTTGCCCACACCGAAAATGATCACAATGATGACCAGCACAATTGCCAGTTCAGGTACTCCGATGCCTGCCATCGTCGTTATTCCTCCTCGGATCTGTATGAGCACGCTTGAGTGTTCGACTGATGAGACGAACCTGCGCACCTAATGTGAACATCAAGCTGCGTTCCGTATTGTAGGTCTGTCCGAAGCCGATTTCAACGCGCGAATGGTAGAATGGTGACACACCACACGCGAGCGTATCTGGATATGGCAGCGTCTCCGACGGTTATCGCTCGGTGTTTCGCAGCCGCGTGTCTGGTGGTGTCACGACTCCTTCCTGAATCCGGTGAATGCCGTTTTCGCCAACGTTCGACGATACATTCGAGAACCGCAGCCGCCCGCCTGACTAGCTGCTGAGGATGATGCTGCTCATGATCGACAGGACTACGAAGAACCCCGCGATACCAAGGGTGAACTGAAACAGCGTTTTCTCGAACCCCCGTCGCGTGCGCTGGATGGAATCCGATCCGCCTCCGCCGAATGCGCCACTGAACGAGGAACCCTTGGTTTGCATCAGGATGACCACGATCAACACAATGGAGACGATGATGGTAACCAGGTTGAGTGCGAAATCCACGAAATGCCTATTCCTTCTCCAGAGCGAACGGTGACGAAACGCTTCGCAGCGTCACGTGCAGCGTACCATCAGCAGACATGTTCAGCCAAGGTTTGCGCCACCCATTTCACGGGCGGCGCGAACGATGGCGGCAAAGCCGGAGGCGTCAAGGCTGGCGCCCCCGACCAGCGCGCCGTCGATGTCCTCCCTGTCGAAGAAATCGGCGGCATTGCCGGCATTGACGCTCCCACCGTAGAGGATTGGCACTTCCAGGGCGGCTTCAGGGTCAATGGAGGATAGCAGGCCCCGGATGTGGGCGGCCATCGCCTGGGCATCGTCTGGACTGGCGGTGTTGCTAGTGCCGATCGCCCAAACCGGTTCGTAGGCCACCAGCAGGTTGCGCAGCTGGCCGGAATCAAGGTGCTCCGTGGCCGTGGTCACCTGTTCGGCAACGACCTCGAGCGCCTGACCCTCATCTCGCTGGATCTGGTTTTCGCCAACGCAGAGGAGCGCGGCCATGTCGTTGGCGATAATCGCATCGAGCTTGGCCCGAACAAGCGTGTCTCCTTCCCCGTGGTGCTGGCGGCGTTCGCTGTGGCCGACCATCGTAAACGAGCACCAGGGCGAAAGCATCGGCGCCGAGATCTCGCCGGTGAACGCGCCCGATGCGTGCGGCGAGCAATCCTGGGCCCCGATCAGGAGGCTGGTTTCGAAGTATTCGCTGGAGATGAGCGGTATCCAGAGCGATGGGACTGCGATGCCGGCACCGACTTCATCAGCCGCCTCGTTGGCGATTTCGGCGGTGGCTTCGGCTAACGCCATCGCCAGTTCGACATCTAGGTTCATTTTCCAGTTACCGATAACGTAGGGCATGGTTGTCGAGCTCATTCGGCCTCCGGGATAACGGCGATGCCGGGCAGGGCCTTGCCTTCGAGGAATTCGAGAGAGGCGCCCCCGCCGGTCGAGATGTGGTCGATACCGCCGGCGAGCCCCAATTTCCGGATGGCAGCGACCGAATCGCCTCCCCCGATGACCGTGTACCCATCGGTGCAGGCCACCGCCTCGGCGACGGTGGCTGTGCCCACCGCGAAGGCAGGATTCTCGGCGACACCGAGTGGGCCATTCCAGAGCACCGTTCGGGCCTGCCGAATGATGCCGGCAAAAGAGCCAGCCGTTTCCGGCCCAATATCGAAGATCGCGGTGTCTTCAGATACGTGGTCGATCGGGATGTGATTACCGGTACTTGCCTCGATCGATGTGGCGACGATCACGTCGGTCGGCAGTCCGATTTCGACTCCATGATTTCGGGCGGCCGTCATCAGGTTCGAGGCGACGGCCAGGAGATCAGGCTCGACGAGCGACGTGCCGACTTCGACGCCCTGGGCCACCAGGAAGGTATTGGCCATGCCGCCGCCAATGAGGAGCGTGTCGACCCTTGGCAGCAGGTTCTCGAGCACGCCCATTTTATCCGATACCTTGGCTCCACCGATGATCGCCACGAACGGGCGAGCCGGCTCGTCCAGCAGTTTCGTGAGCGCGTCGATTTCCGCCTGCATGAGCAGTCCCATGAAGGCGGGACGCAAATGCGCCACGCCTTCAGTGGAGGCGTGCGCGCGGTGGGCGGCTCCGAAAGCATCGTTGACGTACAGATCAGCGAGTTCAGCGAGTTCCCTGGCGAAGGAAGGATCATTGGCTTCCTCACGAAGGTCGAATCGCAGGTTTTCCAGCAACACGAGATCGCCATCTGCCATCCGGTCAGCCACAGCCGATACGGACGGCCCCGTCGTTTCAGCCAGGGTTGCGACTGGCCGGTCAATGAGCTCTGCCAGGCGATCACCGACGGGTTGCAGTTTCAGGTCGTCGATGACCTTGCCCTTGGGACGTCCAAGGTGGCTGCACATGATGACCTTCGCACCATTCATGACCAGCCATTCGACGGTCGGCACTGCAGCCTTTATACGAGAATCGTCTTCAATTGTGCCGTTGCGGATCGGAACGTTGAAGTCGACGCGACAGAGGACGCGCTGGCCCTGGACATCGGCATCGGTGATCGAGCGCCTGGTCATCGAGCGATCCTGTTCGTTGGAAGTTGACGCAGTCCGTAACCAGCGAACACATGATAGGGGAGGCCCCCGTGGCCTCCCGCCCGGCACTCGGGAGGCCACAAGGGCCTCCCCTACCTGGAAATAGATTACGGATGCCCTAATCGCCGAAGCCCAACTCGCAGATCAGCGCGGCCAGGTCGGCAACCCGGCAGGAATAGCCCCATTCGTTGTCGTACCAGGCCACCACTTTGACCATGCGCTCACCGAGCACCATGGTTGACGGGGCATCGATGATCGATGACCGGGAATCGTGCCGGTAGTCCGAGGACACCAACTCCTCTTCACTGTAGCCAAGGATACCCACGAACTGGTCCACCTCGGACGCGGCCTTGAAGGCGGCATTGACCGTTTCGACGGTCACCGGCTTTTCGGTATTCGCCACGAAGTCGACGATCGAGACTGTCGGAGTGGGCACGCGCAGGGCGAAACCGTCGAGTTTCCCTTCGATTTCGGGGATCACGAGCGAAAGTGCCCTGGCCGCGCCGGTCGTCGTTGGCACGATGTTCAGGGCCGCTGCCCTGGCTCGCCGAAGGTCGCTGTGCGAACCATCCTGCAGCACCTGATCGGCGGTGTAGGAATGAACGGTGGTCATCATGCCTGCTTCGATACCGAAGTTGTCGAGAATGATCTTGACCACTGGCGCGAGGCAGTTCGTGGTGCAGGAAGCATTGGAGACAATATGGTGCTGAGCCGGGTCGTAACTGGCCTCATTGACGCCAAGCACGACGGTGAGATCTTCGCCTTTTGCCGGGGCCGAGATGATCACCTTGCGGGCCCCGGCCTCGATATGGGCACGCGCCTGGTCGGCGTCGGTGAATCGGCCCGTCGATTCGATGACGAGGTCGACACCCAGATCACCCCACGGCAATTGGGAGGGATCCTTCTCACCCAGCACCTTGATCAGGCAGCCGTTGACGGCAATGCCCTCGTCGCTCGACGAGATGTCGGCGTCGAAGCGGCCGTAAGTCGAGTCGTATTTCAGCAAGTGCGCCAGTGTCGCATTATCGGAGAGGTCGTTCACCGCCACGACTTCGAAGAGATCGTCGAAACCGCCTTGATCGATTGCCTTGTAGACCTGGCGGCCGATCCGTCCGAAACCGTTGATGCCAACCTTGTACACCATGAAACGCTCCTCGATTGACTGGTTTGAACGCAAAGAGTCAGGGATGCGCGGAGCTTCAGGCTCCTTCCTACAGTTGAAAGCCTACCAACAAACCGCTGGATGTGTCGGCTCCCTGGGAGTGGGCCAACGAACGTAGCGCCTCTTACCGGTGCCCATCGCTGCCGGCGAGAACGGCTGCTCCGTCCCGATCTGATAGATGTGAAGTTGGCAGGTTGCCAGAGGCCGAGTTCATTGAGCCACGGTCGCGCGCTAGTTCGAGGAGGGCGGCAGCCAGCTTGACCGGGTCATGCCGCAAGGGATTCTCGTCGTTCACCACATCGCGGGCAACGATCTCGACCCCGTTCGAACTCTCCGCGTCGCCGTTGTAGACAACCGCTTCCACGTGCCATTCCGGACGGATCGCCGTTCCCGCAGCCGGATTGTTGTTCAAGAGCACGTAGTCAAGTTCGTCTGCACCGAGGTACTTCACGACTTCGCGAACGTGATCGTCGTAGCCGTAGTAGTCGGTTTCCCCCTCTTGGGTCGCCACGTTGCACACATAGACAGTTTCGCCTTGGGACCAACTGATCGCCTCTTTGATGCCATCGACCAGGAGGTTCGGGAGTACGCTGGTGTACAGGCTGCCCGGCCCAAGAATGATCAGGTCGGCATTGAGGATCGCCGCCAGAGCGGGATCATATGCCTTGGGATGTGGAGGATCGAAAAAAATCTCCTCGATCGCTGGTCGTTCATGGGCAATGGCCGATTCACCGCGGACCCGGGCACCAGTCACCAGGTCGGCGCAGAGGGTCACGTTTTCCAGCGTGGAGGGGAGGACGCGGCCACGGACATTGAGGACCCGCGCCGATTCCAGGACTGCCTGCTCGAAACTGCCGGTTACCTGGGTCATGGCCGTAATGAAAAGGTTACCGAAGGAGTGTCCGGTGAGTTCCGAGCCATCCTTGTCGAACCGGTAATGGAAGAGCTGGCTCATCGTCGATTCGTCTTCGGCCAGTGAGACAAGGCAGTTCCGGATATCGCCCGGCGCCGGAATGTCGAAGGCATTCCTGATCCGGCCCGTGCTGCCCCCGTCATCAGCGACGGTGACGATTGCGGTCAGGTTGACATTGGCCTGCTTGAGGCCCCGGAGGAGGAAGCCCAAGCCGGTACCGCCGCCGATCGTGACCACGTTAAACTCGGCCGGGATCGGCCCGAACCGATCGCCAACGAAAATCTCGGCAACCGTCCGGCCACTGGTAATTTCCTTGAGCAAGGGGGAAAGAAGCGAGTTGCTCAGTTTCAGGAGAGCGAACCCGAACAGGAGTAGTCCGCCGCCCAGCAGGATCAAGCCGCGCCAGGGATGCGGGATAAACTGGAGGGTAATCGCCTCGACGAATCCCTGAAGACCTGGCGGCACGGAATAGTTTTCGTAGACCCAGGCCGCCGCCATCGCCAAAGCGAGACTAGTCAGCACGATCGAGAAGACCACGAGCGCCATCCAGCGCTTGATCTTCATGCCTGGCCGTAGCCACATCCGGAAAGTTCGACGATTCATGATTTATCCCGCAGGGTGGGTCGCGATAGCATGGTTGGATGTGCGGCAATCGATGGCTGTCAACGCTCGGAAGCGAAGGAGGTGCCGCAGGGATTGGTTTGGGAAGGCAGTATAGCACCGGGCCTGCGACTGCATGACCAGTACGGACAGGTGATGAAACATTAGGAAGTCAGCGATATTCATTTATATGGGTTGACGCATCTGGGCCTCTGCCGTACACTACTCGCTCGTGCGGGATCTGGCCAGCAAGCCGGAGTTGATCGCTCAGTAACCTTGGACTGGACGGCGCGTGCAGTTGATTCTAACCAAATGGCGAGAACCTGGCAAGCCGGGAGGGGAGTTTCATGCCCTCCCGTTTTTGGCGTGCATGCAACGCAACGTTTCGGCGGGCCCATCTTTCCTCATAGGCCGATGGCAGCGCTTGCGACGAGCGCCTGGTGACCGACCTGGTCACCCTGAAGGAATGGGTTCGTTCCCGGCAATGGTTACTGCGGACTGAATCCCACTCGAAAACCTTCCCCGTTTATGTATTTCTGATTGAAAGCCACATTGCCAAAGGACCGGGGTGCCGGACTGATTTTCGTTACCGAAGCAATGACGTGTTGTTCATGGTGTTTTTTCGGGCTGCGGTGTCTCCGGCGGAGATACGAGTCGAACACGAGGAGCGTTGAATGGCTGTAGACCGTGAAGCAGGGACGAGCACAGCGACCCACGCCGTAGAGGACGAGCAGGTTCTTTCCAACCGTGGAGTTGGGCGAAAGACCTATGCCCGCATTCCGACCGTGATCGAGATGCCGAACCTCGTCCAGGTTCAAATCGAGTCGTTTAAATGGTTCGTCGAAGAAGGCTTGCGGGAGCTGCTCGACGAAATTTCCCCCATTTCGGATCACCACAAGAAGATGGAACTTTCGATCTCCGAGCCGCGGTTCGATGAGCCATGGGCGCGGATGCCAAAGGGTGAGGAGCAGGAGCGAGCCAAGGCCGATCCCCGGATCGCCGAAGTCTTTTGCCGCGAGCGCGATATTACCTATGCCGCGCCGCTCCGTGTTTCGGCCAAACTGGTCATGAAGGAAACGGGTGAGATCAAGGAAACCGGCCCGGACGGCATCTTCCTTGGCGACTTCCCGATGATGACGTCGGATGGAACGTTCGTCATCAATGGTGCCGAGCGCGTCGTCGTTTCCCAGCTCGTTCGATCCCCGGGCGTCTACTTCGATCGTCAGCGCGACCCGGCCACCGGCAAGTGGCTCTCGACCGCCAAGCTGATCCCGAACCGCGGCGCCTGGCTTGAGTTCGAAACCTCCAACCGGGACGTGATTTCGGTCAAGGTCGACCGCAAGCGCAAAATGCCGGTCACTATCCTGTTGCGCGCAATCGGGATGGACAATGATGATGCCCTGCTCGACGCCTTCAAGGATGTCGATACCAACGAGGATCATCGCTACATCGCGACCACCCTTGAGAAGGAACCGACCAAGACACGTGAAGAAGCGCTCATCGAGCTCTATCGCCGTTTGCGGCCGGGCGATCCCCCGACCAAGGACAACGCGAACACGATGCTCGAGAACCTCTTCTTCAACGAGCGTCGCTATGACCTCGCGAAAGTTGGCCGCTACAAGCTCGACGAGCGCCTGCACGGCGGGCACGTCGAAACCGCCGATCTCGATGAGGAGAAGGCGCGCCGGGTACTCAGCAACAACGATCTCGTTGCAATCATTCGTGAGCTGATCCGTCTCAACAATGGCGTTGGGAAAACAGACGATATCGACCACTTGGGCAACCGGCGCATTCGCGCCGTTGGCGAGCTGATCCAGATGCACGTCCGCACCGGTTTCCAGCGTCTCGAGCGCGGGATCCGGGAACGCATGACGATCCAGGATCCGGAGACGGTGACGCCGCAGGGCCTGATTAGCACGACCCGGCCTGTGATGGCAGCGGTCCGCGAATTCTTCGGTGGATCGCAATTGTCCCAGTTCATGGACCAGACCAACCCGTTGGCCGAGCTGACGCACAAACGTCGCCTCTCCGCTCTCGGACCCGGCGGCCTGAGCCGAGACCGGGCCGGTCTCGACGTCCGCGATGTTCACCCGTCGCACTACGGACGGATCTGCCCGATCGAAACCCCGGAAGGACCGAACATCGGCCTCATCGGCTACCTCGCGACCTACGGCAAGATCAACAAGCACGGCTTTATCGAAACGCCGTACCGACGCGTCGTCTCCCGGCTCGACGTGGCCGATCCGGTCTTGCCGCTGGCGGGCCAGATCCTGCGTGAGGATGTCACTCACCCGGAGACTGGAAACGTGATCGCCAGCGCGGGCGAGACGATGAGCGAGGTGACGGCCGAGGCCATTACTGACGCCAAGGTCGGCGAGGTGCGGATCAAGCCGATCGCCTCGGAACAGATCGTGTACCTGCCAGCCGATCGCGAAGTCAACGTCATGATCGCCCAGGCCAACACGCCGCTCGACGCGGCGGGCCGGATGGTCGAAGACGAAGTCACGGTGCGGCTTGGCTCGGACGGTCACCGGTTCCCGGTGGTGCCGGCCGAGCAGGTGACCTACATGGATGTGTCGCCGAAACAGGTAGTTTCGGTGGCGACGGCCCTGATCCCGTTCCTGGAGCACGACGATGCCAACCGCGCCTTGATGGGCGCCAACATGCAGCGGCAGGCGGTGCCGCTGGTGCGGCCGCAGGCCCCGATCGTCGGCACCGGCGTCGAATACCTCGCCGCCCGCGACTCGGGCCAGGTGGTCGTTTCCCGGCACGCCGGAACAGTGGTTTCGGCGTCGGGCAAGCAGATCACGATCGTCGAGGACGATGGCAAGCGTCACGCCTACCACTTGCGCAAATTCGTCCGTTCGAACCAGGACACCTGCATCAACCAGCGGCCGATCGTCCACGTCGGCGATCGCGTTGGAGTCAACGAGGTGATTGCCGATTCGTCTTCTACCGAGAATGGTGAGCTGGCCCTCGGCCAGAACCTGCTCGTTGCCTTCATGCCCTGGGAAGGCGGCAACTTCGAGGACGCCATCCTGCTCAGTGAGCGACTGGTACGGGACGACGTCTACACCTCGATCCACATCGAGAAGTACGAGTGCGAAGCGCGGGACACCAAGCTGGGTCCCGAGGAGATCACCCGCGACATCCCGAACGTGGGTGAGGAAAGTCTGGCCAACCTCGACGAAACCGGCATCATCCGGATCGGTGCCGAGGTCCGGCCAAACGACATCCTCGTCGGCAAGGTGACGCCGCGAGGCGAAACTGAGCTGAGCGCGGAAGAGCGGCTGCTCCGGGCGATCTTCGGTGAAAAGGCGCGCGAGGTGAAGGACACCTCGCTGCGGGTTCCGCACGGCGTCCACGGTAAGATCATCGACGTCAAGCAGTTCCAGCGCGACGACAGCTCGGATCACGAGTTGCCGGCTGGTGTGAACCAGAGCGTTCGGGTCATGATCGCGCAGAAGCGCAAGATCTCCGAAGGCGACAAAATGGCCGGCCGCCACGGGAACAAGGGCGTGATTAGCCGCATCCTTCCCATGGAAGACATGCCATACCTTCCGGATGGTCGGGCGGTCGATATTATCCTGAACCCGATCGGTGTGCCGTCGCGCATGAACCTCGGCCAGGTGCTCGAAACGCACCTCGGCTGGGCAGCCGACAAGCTCGGCTTCAAGGTGGCGACGCCGGTCTTCGACGGCGCCAATGAGGATGAGATCCGTGACGCGCTCCGCGAGGCCGGATTGCCGGAGGACGGCAAAGTCGACCTTTACGATGGGCGAACCGGCGAAAAATTCGATCGCCCGGTGACCGTCGGCATGGTCTACATGCTCAAGCTGGCCCACCTTGTGGAAGACAAGATTCACGCCCGGTCGACTGGCCCGTACTCCCTCGTCACCCAGCAGCCGTTAGGCGGCAAGGCGCAGTTCGGTGGCCAGCGATTTGGCGAAATGGAAGTGTGGGCGCTCGAGGCTTATGGCGCGGCACACATTCTCCAGGAAATGCTGACCGTGAAGTCGGACGACATCGTGGGTCGCGTGAAGACCTACGAGGCGATCGTGAAGGGCGAGGAGATCGGCGAAGCCGGTGTGCCGGAATCCTTCAAGGTGCTCGTCAAGGAGCTCCGCAGTCTCGGTCTCTCGATCGACGTCATCAATGAAGATGAGCAGACGGTCGAATTCACGGAGGACAGTTCACGCGACCTGCTCTCCAATCTCGATCGCATCAACCTGAGCGGCTTCGAGCGAGGATCCGAGTAACCATCCAGGCCAGCGCTTCATCGGGACGGCCCTTATGGCCGCCCGCGTGGAACGGTCGCCGCTCCGGTGGAGCTTCTCAACCAACTCTCGTCTCGAGTGGAGGAACCATGTCCAGCACCAATATCCCCGACGTTGCGCCCGATCATTCCGCGGGACGCACCGCAACCTTCGAGAGTTCCGGCCAGTTTGATTCGCGTTCTTCGGGAGGTTTCTCCCGCGGCGATCGCCAGGACAAGGGACGCGTCCTCGACGTCAACAACTTCGACGCCATCCGGATCCGGCTGGCATCCCCCGAAGCGATTCGCAGCTGGTCGTACGGTGAGGTGACCAAACCGGAAACGATCAACTACCGAACATTGAAGCCGGAGCATGGCGGTCTCTTCTGCGAGCGGATCTTTGGTCCCACGCGAGACTGGGAATGCTACTGCGGCAAGTACAAGCGCATCCGTCACGCGGGCACCGTTTGCGACAAGTGCGGTGTGGAAGTGACCCGCTCCAAGGTTCGGCGCGAACGCATGGGCCACATTGAGCTGGCCGCGCCAGTCGCCCATATCTGGTACGTGAAGGGCACCCCCAGCCGGCTCGGCCTGTTGCTCGACATTACGCCACGCAACCTTGAGCGAGTGCTGTACTTCGCCTCCTATCTCATCACCAGCGTCGATCAGGAGGCCAAGGCCGCCGCAATCGAGGAGATCAACGAGTATCACGAGGAAACCGTCGACGAGTATCGCGCTGAGGCCAAGGCCAAGCGCGATGAAATCCTCGGCCAGGTCAACGCCGATGTCACCAATCTTGACGAAGGTTCGACCAACCTCAACACCACGATCGGCGAGCGCAAGCAAGGCCAGCTCGACAAGTTGCAGGCCGAATACGATGCCCTGCTCGTCACGCTCGAGGCGCTCCGTGGCCAGGCCGCCGACCAAAATTACAGCTTGCGCGACCAGTCGATCGTGCTTGAGGACGAAATGGTTAACGATGACCGCTTCGTCAATCTCTCCGGCGTTTTGTCCGAGGAGCAGGCCCGGATCGAGTCGGCCGCGACCAGCGAGTCGAGCGGCAACGATGCCATGGCCGGCGCCGAGCGCGACCAGCTCACCTTCGATGCCGGAGAGTTGGTCAAGAAGATCGATGAGGAACTCGCTACCCGGATCAAGGAAGAGGAAACGCAGCGGGACGAGATTCTCAAGCAGCTGACCGTGCTCAAGGAGCGCGAGACGCTGACCGAGACACAGTACCGCGAGCTGACCGACATCGTGCCGCCGGGTGTCTTCAAGGCCGGCATGGGCGCGGAAGCGGTCTACGAATACGTTTCGAAGAGCATCAACCTCGACGAGTTGGCGCTGGAGCTTCGCGCCGAGATGCAGGTGCCGTCCGAAGTTCGCCGCAAGAAGGCGACCAAGCGGCTGCGCGTGGTTGAGGCCCTTCGCAAGAGCGGCAACAAGCCCAGCTGGATGATCTTTACCGCGCTGCCGGTAATTCCGCCCGAACTGCGCCCAATGGTTCAGCTCGACGGTGGCCGGTTCGCCACCTCCGATCTCAACGATCTCTACCGGCGCGTGATCAACCGGAACAACCGGTTGAAGCGGCTGCTGGAACTTGGCGCCCCTGACATCATCGTCCGCAACGAGAAGCGCATGCTTCAGGAAGCGGTCGATGCCTTGATCGACAACGGCCGGCGCGGTCGGGTTGTTTCCGGTTCGGGCAAGCACAAGCTCAAGAGCCTGAGCGACATGCTCAAGGGCAAGCAGGGGCGGTTCCGCCAGAACCTGCTTGGCAAGCGCGTTGATTACTCTGGCCGTTCCGTGATCGTCGTCGGTCCGGAGCTCAAGCTGGACGAATGCGGCCTGCCCAAGCGCATGGCGCTGGAATTGTTCAAGCCGTTCGTGATGCGACGGCTCGTCGATCGTGGCTTGGCCCACAACATCAAGTCGGCCAAGCGCCTCGTCGAGCGTGTCAACCCCAGTGTCTGGGACGTGCTCGAAGACGTGATCGGTGACTACGTGGTACTGCTCAACCGCGCACCGACCTTGCATCGGCTCGGAATCCAGGCGTTCAAACCGAAACTGATCGAGGGGTCGGCAATCCAGTTGCACCCGCTCGTGACGACGGCCTTCAACGCCGACTTCGACGGCGACCAGATGGCGGTTCACGTGCCGCTCTCCAAGGCAGCACAGGCCGAGGCTCGGGAGCGCATGCTCTCGGTCAATAACCTGCTCTCGCCATCGAGCGGTGAGCCGATCGTGTCGCCGACGCAGGATATCGTGCTCGGCATCTACTACATCACAAGCGAGCGCAACTACGAGGAAGATTCCGCCAACAACGACGTGCCGCGTGGATGGGGCAAGATCTTCTCCTCGCTCGAGGAAGTCAAGCTTGCGTACGACTCGGGTGTGATTGACGTCCAGGCCAAAATCACGGTTCGCACCGATCGTGACGGCGGTGTCATGAAGCGGATCGAAACGACGGTCGGGCGTGCGTTGCTGAATGAAGTGCTCCCCGCTTCGCTGGGCAAGTATTACAACGGAACGATGGGCCGAAAGCAGTTGCGCGGTGTCGTCGCCGATTGCTACCGCGCCTTCACCGATCCGCAGGACACGGCGGAAGTCGTCAACAACATCAAGAAGCTCGGGTTCACCTTCTCGACCAAGGGCGGCCTGACGTTTGCCCTCTCCGATGTCACGACATCCGAGACCAAGCCCAAGATCGTGGGCGATGCCGAGAAGCTCGCGCTGGCGATCGAGCGCCAATACCGCCGTGGACTCGTGACCGAGGACGAGCGGCTTCGCGAACTCGAAGCGATCTGGAATGGTGCCCGTGACGAACTTTCCAAGGATGTGGAAAGTCGCCTGCGGGGGCAAAACACCGTCTACATGATGGCGGACTCTGGCGCGAAGGGGAACATGAACCAGATCAGCCAGATGGCCGGTATGCGCGGCCTCGTGCTCGATCCGGGCGGCAAGATCATCGATATCCCGATCAAGTCCAACTTCCGTGAAGGCCTGACGGTACTCGAGTACTTCCTTTCAACCCACGGCGCCCGCAAGGGTTTGGCCGACACTGCCCTCCGCACGGCGGACTCCGGGTATCTCACCCGGCGTCTCGTCGACGTGGCCCAGGACGTGATCATATCGATCGAAGACTGTGGCAACGACCAGGGGATTTGGGCGACGAAGTACGATTCTGACGGCAAGACAATCTCGGACGACGATTACCGTTCACGCATCACGGGCCGGATCCTGGCCGAGGATGTCGTGCACCCGGAAACCGGTGAGATAATACGCGCCAAGGGACAGGAGCTGACCGAGCACTACATCGACGAGCAAGGCGAGGCCCACGACTTCGTTGGCCAGCTGATCGATGCCGGTATCGACAAGGTAAGCGTACGCACGGTCATGTCGTGCGAGGCCTCGCACGGCGTCTGCCGCATGTGTTACGGCCGGAACCTCGCCAGCGGCGAGATCGTGGCGTTCGGCGAGGCGGTCGGGATCATCGCCGCGCAGTCGATCGGTGAACCGGGCACGCAGCTTACGATGCGTACCTTCCACACCGGTGGCGTGAACCGCGCCGATATCACCAGCGGTCTGCCGCGTGTCGAAGAACTCTTCGAGGGCCGGCAGCCGAAGGGTGCCGCATTGCTCGCGCACAAGCCGGGCACGGTTTCGATCGAAGAATCCGATGCCGGGCGCATCCTGGTCATCAGTTCGGTCGAGCAGGATTCCTGGCGATCGTTGCTGCCGGATGGCTATGAGGTCGTGCTGGCCGAAGGCTCGCCGGTCGACAAGGACAAGACCGTCATCGCTACCGGACCTGACGGCGAAAAGTTCACCGCCAGTCTCGCGGGCACGTTCTACCTCGACGGACGCACGGTCTACGTGCGCAACGAGCGCGAGGAGCGCGAGGACTACCAGATCAACGTCGGTGACCAGTTGCTGGTCGAAGACGGCGAAGATGTCCTTCCGGGCCGTCAGTTGACGATTGG
>JALZMD010000049.1 GCA_030858375.1 Chloroflexota bacterium | reverse complement strand
GGGCGTGGTCGTGCCCATGGTCAACACGCGGCAAGAGGCCGAGCAGGCGGTCCGGGCGGCTCGCTATTACCCGGACGGCAACCGGAGCGTTGGCGGCGGCCGCCACGCGCTGAGCTGGGACTCGTCCGGCGCCGAATACTTCGCGAATGCCAACGACCAGGTACTGGTGGTGCTGCAGATCGAGCACATCGAGGGTGTCGAAAACGCTGACGCCATCCTGAGCGTTCCCGGTATCGATGCCTGCTTTATCGGGCCGAACGATTTGGCCGCTTCGATGGGCCTTGGACTCGGGGTGCCGCTGGAAAGCGACAATCCGGAGCTCGTGGCCGCGATCATGAAGATTCGCGATACGTGCAAGAAGCACGGAGTGGCCACCGGTATTCACACCTCCGGCGCCGACGGCGTCAACTTCCGCATCGGTCAGGGTTTCCAGTTCTGCGCCATGGCCAGTGAACTCAAGTACATGCTCGGATACCTTAAGGAAGATCTGGACCGGATCGACTGGTCGGCCTCGGCGCGGTTCCAGGCACTCGAAACCGAAGCGCTGGAAGCCGGTACCACGGTCCGGTATTAGCGCCGATTCGCGCCTGAATTCGAAGTAGACACGTTGTCATTCCGAGCTTGCGAGGCAGCGGAGCGATATCCCCCGGCGCAGCCGGTATGCGACGACGCAGCCGTTGGTTAAGGACACCCATATTCGGCCTGCGGCCAATGCGAATTGCACAGACATTCCCCGCAGCCCGCAGGGGCAGCTCGGAATGACAATCAAGTGACGTGACAATGGAGACACCCACACCATGACCCTCAAGGTGCTGCTCGCCTCCGCTGAAGGCGAAAACTTCTTTCACTTGCTCGACGATGTCGAAGGTATCGAGATCAGCCGGTGTCCCGGAAGCGAAGTCACCCAACATGCCGCCGATATCGATATCCTGTTCGGTCACCCAGCGGTCGATCTGCTGGACGCGGCGCCGAGGTTGAAGTGGATCCAGTCGTCGAGTGCGGGCGTCGAGTTTGTCGCCCGCATCCCCGAGCTGGTGGCCAGCGATATCATCCTCACCAACACGCGGGGAGCGCACGGTCCGTCGATTGGCGAACATACGATGGCCCTGTTGCTGGCGATGACAAGGCAAATCCCCGAAAGCATCGAGCAGCACAACCGGAAGCACTGGGAGCGAGGCGCGCTTTACAGGGCCGCTCGCGAAGTCAATGGGTTGACAATGGGCATCGTTGGCTTCGGCGCCATCGGTCGTGGCATCGCCCAGCGCGCCCTTGCCTTCGACATGAACGTGATGGCGATCGACGCCTTCCCGGTCGATGGCTTCTCGCTCGTCGATGAAGTCTGGCCGATCAGCCGCCTCGAAGAGTTCATCCCGCTCGTCGATGTCGTGGTCGTAGCCGCGCCGTTGACGGCAGAAACCCGGCACCTGATTGGCGCCGAGCAGCTCACCCTTATGAAAGACGATGCGTATCTGATCGCGGTCTCACGTGGCGGCATCATTGACGAATCGGCGCTTTCCGACACCCTTGCCAGTGGCAAGCTTGCGGGCGTTGCCCTCGACGTGGTCGAGCAGGAGCCCCTGCCGGCTGACAGCCCAATGTGGGATCTGCCCCGATTCATCCTGACGCCGCATCTGGCCGGTGCCTCGGCCCCGAAGGAACGCCGCGTTGTGGAAATCTTTCGCGACAACCTGATTCGCTACCAGAATGGCGATCCACTGGTGAACGTTGTGGACAAGGCCAAGGGATTCTAGGCGTCCACCGCTAGTCCTGCGCATATCGCCCCGATCGGCTGGACCGGGATTCAATCGAGCGGGGCGATGTGCGTGGTACGCTTCCTCCTGAGAATCCGGACCTGCGTCGAACCTGCCCAGATGCGATCGGCGTCACGGAACACCGTCCGGGATATATCTTCGAGCAGACCCAACATGTTGGCGTGGCTCAGCGCACTGACGAATGGTGGAACGACGGTTGCCCAAACGACACTTCATGCCTCCACGCGCCAGCTCTCCCCTCCCCTGGCTCCCTTGGGGTGTCAGTCTGATCTTTCCGATCGCCGTGATTGCCCTGGCTGCCACCATGCTCTTTTCGGTGCTGGCTTCGGACGACCCGGGTGATCTGGATGAACCGGACGAAATCGTGGCCTCCACATCGGCGACGGCCACCCCGGGCGATGGGCCGAAGCGGGAACCGGTCGAAGCGACCCTTCCATCCACTCAAGCACCAGTCGAGACCGCGGACAATCCGCCAACCGCGGTTGCCACACCTGCCGAGGAGGTCGGGACCATCGCAGGCGTCGTCACTGACTCCGCGGGGAAACCCCTGCAGGGCGCGCGCGTCACCGATGGCTCGATGGTCATGGTGACGGGTGCTGACGGACTGTTCGAGATGGCGTTCGATACGCCTGGATCGGATGCCGCGCTGCAGGTGATGGCCTCCGGGTTTCACGATTGGTCCCGACCAGTTTCCGAACTGGAGGTTGGCCTTGACGTCTCGCTCGAAACGCAGCAGGTCAACGCGCTCTATATGAACCCAAACATGTCCGGCACCGGTGAGGATATCGACCGCTTCATCGATATCATCAACACCACGTCCGCCAATGCGGTCGTGATCGATATCAAGGAAGAAATCATCTACTACGACTCCCAGGTCGAACTCTTCGTCGATGCGGGCACGGTTCGTCCAATCATGGATCTTGCCGAGGTGCTCCAGAAGTTCAAGGATCACGGCATCTACACCATCGCCCGCCTCGTTGTCTTCAAGGATGGACTGGTCGCCCAGGCCAACCCGGACATGGCGGTGCTGAACAACGTGACCGGTGACCTTTGGCGCGACGACAACGGCGTGGCCTGGGTGAATCCGATGGTGCATGCACTGTGGGACGCCAACGCCGAGCTGGCCGTGGAGGCAGCCGGGTACGGATTCGACGAGATCCAGTATGACTACGTGCGCTTTCCGACGGACGGTGACTTCACGACGATGGATTTTGGCCTGGAGAATACGCAGGAGAACCGGGAGAAGTCGATCGAGGGATTCCTGGCTCAAACCCGGGAAGCATTGCTGCCGACCGGTGTCCGGCAATCGGCGGACGTCTTTGGCTACACACTTCTGGTTGACGACGACCTGGGCATCGGCCAGAACTTTCCGAACATTGCCGAGTACGTCGACTACATCAGCCCGATGATCTATCCCTCACACTGGCCCAACGGTTCACTGGCGGTCGACGGCCACCCCAACGACTTTCCGTACGAGACGATCGAGATCAGCATGCGCAAGGCCGGCGAGAAACTCGATGGCGACATGTTGCGGGTCCGACCCTGGCTCCAGGATTTCAATTACTTTGACCTGATGCCCTACGGCGATGCGGAAGTCCGGGCCCAAATCGAGGCGGTCGAGGCGTCGGGCGCATCGGGCTGGATGCTGTGGGATCCCAACAACCGGTATCACCCTGGAGGACTCGATCCCGATCCACGATCGGCAACTCCTATAGCGGGAACTCCGGGTCCGGGTACTGTAGCACCACTACCCGGACCCGGAACGCCGGTTTCCAGGCGACGCCTGCTCGCGACAATCCGATGATACCGAACTTGCGCGAAAAGCGTTCATCAGGCAGGCCGCAGCCGCGAATGATTGGCTGCTGGGCGGCGCTGGCGACTGGCGTGCTTCTTGCGCTGGCCAGCCTGGTTGGCATGCCCGGCGGAGTCGTGGCAACAGCGGCACAATCGACATTGATCGAAGGCATCGTGCGGGACGACATCGGAGACCCAATCCAGGGTGCGCGGGTCACAGATGGCTCGGTCCTGACAACCTCCGACGCCCAGGGCATGTTCAGCCTGGAACGAGCCGCCCTGAATTCAGCCGGCGACCTTCGGGTAAGTGGTCCGGGCTATCGTGATTGGACGGCGGACGTCGCCGGCCTCGCGGCGGTCAACGAAATCCAGCTGCAACAGCAGTCGATCCGCGCCCTGTACCTCAACCCCACGGTCACTTCCTCACCGGCCCAGATCGACAATCTGATCGAGGTGATCAACACGAC
>JALZMD010000045.1 GCA_030858375.1 Chloroflexota bacterium | reverse complement strand
CTATGCCTTGTTTGGACTGGAGCGTAGCGACTTGTCAGTCATTCCGCAACGAGCCGCAGGCGGGTGGAGGCAGCGGTAGCGGTATCTCGGCCACGCTGGATGTGCCGGAGCAGCAGTTCCGTGTGGTTCGCTGCGGCGAAGAGGACCGCTACGCTGCCCGCTGGCCGCTAACTCTCCCGGCGGGATAACGTTCAAGCGCTTCGCGCGGTGGCGCATGAACAAGTCGATTCGCTCTAGCCCGTCCGTGGGCGCGTCACCCGTCACATCCGCAGATCAACCAGTCCCCGGTCAGTGACCCGCGCCTCCGGAATCACGGACAGGGCGAGGAACGCCAGTTGCCCGAAGGGACTTTGCAGCGAACTCCCCAGATCCCTGGCCGCTGCTTCGACCGCTACGTATCCCGCTGACACCTCTACGAGGGGTGCGTCCGAGACGAGCCCGGCGAGCGGCAATCCCAGGTGGGCCAACACCTCAAGGTTTGACACGACCGCCAAGCCTCCCTGTGATTCGGCGACGGTAGCGATCGCGGCCAGGATATCGGCGTCGTTCGTGCCGACCGCAATGATATTGTGCGCATCGTGCGCGATCGTGCTGGCCATGGCTCCCCGCTTGAACCCGAAACCACGGACGAGACCCACTCCCACGCGGCCCGTCGCATGGTGGCGCTCGACGCACACCAGTTTCAGCAGATCCGCCTCAACCGAACTCACAATCTGGCTATCCTTGACTACCGGCTCGACCTCGATCAACCGGGTCACGATCTGGCCGGGTATCAGTTCGACCGCCTGGCGAGCAGCCTCTGACGTCAGCCGCATGTGTGAAAGCTGGATCGGCGCAACGTTGGCCGAGTGACGCAGGAAATCCGGAATGGTGGTTGGGGGTAGTGACGCCAGAAGTTCCCCGCCACTGGCCACCAGCCGCCCATTGTGGAAGGTGTGCTCGACCGAGACGGATTCGAGGTCGGTGAGCGCCACGAGGTTCGCGCGGTAGCCGGGGGCAACCGCCCCGATCCCATCCATTCGCCAATGACGGGCGGGGTTCCAGGTTGCCATCTGAATCGCCCGCACCGGGTCGAGTCCAGCCCGGATCGCCGTTCGCAGAATGTCATCGACATGCCCGTGCTCGGTCAGGTCATGGCAATCCCGGTCATCCGAACAGAACGTGATCCGGGGCCAGGTCTCATCGTCGACGAGCGGCAGGAGATCGAGCAGGTTCTTCTCCGACGAGCCTTGCCGCATCATGATGACGAGACCCGCCCGCAGCTTTTCGCGGGCTTCACCGAGCTCGAACGACTCATGGTCTGAATGCATCCCTGCACCCGCGTAGGCCTGGAGCTTCGGCCCTCGCAGGCCCGGGGCGTGCCCGTCCCGCGGTTGTCCGTTAGATACCCAAATCCGGGCGCCGATCTCCGGATCGGCGGCGAGTACACCGGGAAAGTTCATTAGTTCCCCAAGCGCCAAGGTGTCCGGCCAGGCCAGCATCGCCTCGATGTCGTGGAGCTCAAAGGAGGCACCCGGACTTTCGAGGGGACTTGCCGGGACGCAGGACGGGGCTGTATACCGAATGTCCAGGGGCAACCCTTGCGTGGCGGCGCGCAACGACTCAACGCCTGGCAGGCCAGCGACGTTCGCGATCTCGTGGGGATCCGCAATGATTGCGCCCGTTCCGTGTGGCACGACGGCGCGGGCGAGTTCCGGCGGCCACAGCAGCGTGCTTTCGAGATGGAGGTGCGGATCGATGAACGACGGGGTAACGATCATGCCCCGGACGTCGATCACGTCTCGCGCGTCAGGAAACTGGCCCACGCCAGCGATCACTCCCGCGTCGACTGCGACATCGGCCTCAATCAATTCTCCCGAGAATACGTTGAGCACACGTCCACCCTTGAGGACGGTCGCTGGCTCGTACAAGCCTTGGGCGATCGCCGTTCGACGTCGCCATTGCCATAGCCACTTGAAGTATGCCGATTCGGCATCTGTGTACTGATGCTCGTCGCTCATCGTGAAGTCGGTTTCCTCTTGCTCCGAATCGATCCAAACGGATTCGGGTAGGCGAGAACCTGGCGCCTGCTGAGAGCGAAGAGGTGAGTCCTCTCGCGTTACGGGCCGACACAACCAGGTTGGCTCCTACCTTCGTGAACAATCCGAGCTACCCGAGTTGCGATTCGATTTTTGCGACGATGGTTTCCAGCTCTGGCAGGTGGATGCGAACGAATTCTCCAACATCATCAGTTCGATTGAACGGCAACTGGTATGTTTCGGACACCGCGACCCCCTCATCCACTTCATCCCACGTTACACGCTGGTGCGCATCGAGAAATCCGCGGGCGATATTCGGCAGCATCAGGCGTGCGAGGCGGGCCCGGGACTTGCGCCGCCACTCGTTTTCCTCATCGGCGTAAAGCCCCGGCGATGACGACCAGAGCTCGACCTCATACCCGTCGTCGCCGATGCGCACGTTGGCACGGCCCACTTCGTCGTCGACGGCGATACTCCAGCGATTCTGGTCGTCCAGCATACCGTATGCGTAGAACCCGGCATCTTTCAGCGATTGGCGGGTCGGTTCGAGGGCGATTCGGTCCTGCTCGATCCTGGCGTTGGCTGCCTCTTCCTCGTCTGCTTCATGAAATGGGAATCCAAAGAATGACATGGCTGCGTGCTCCGTAGACTGCATATGGGGTGACGCTAGAGAACGACCTGCTCGACGTCTGGCGGCCGCGTGTTGCCGTCGAATCGGGAGGGCGAAAATGTGTTCCCGCGTTCATCCCCGTTGACCATGATATCCGACAGGATCCGCGCTCCCGCCGGACTGCCCATGATGCCGTGACCACTGTAGCCGGTGTTAAGGAACAGTCCTTCCATTCCAGGCGCCGGGCCGATGAGTGGCCGGTGATCCGGAGTCATAGTGTACTGGCCTGCCGTAAGGGAAATATCCCGTGGCGACAACTGTTCCGCCAGCTCGAGCCAGAATGGGGCCAGCCGGCCGACCCCGTCTTCGCCGCGAAGGATCAGGTCGGTGAATCCCGGGTCTGGCGTGACTGGCCAGGCTGCATCAGCGTCTGCTTCGGGCTGCGCCCAGGCCAACAGCGCTCCGCCGCGGTGCGGACGCCAGTGGGCGCCGGTGTTGGCGTCGATCGTGACCGGACCGGCCTGGGGAATAGCCGCGTTCGGGCCGACGATCACGCGATGCCTCCGCCAGAGAGCAATCGGCAACCGAACCGGCGAAAGTGCCCTTGAGAACGGCCCCGCCGCCAGGACGACGTTATCGGCGGCGACGAATCCGGCACTGGTCTCAATACCCCGTACTCGCTCATGGTTGACCTGGATGCGCTCGACCTCAACCCCAAGGTAGATTGGAACGTGGGCACTGGCGGCCAGTGCCTCGACCGCGAGATCGCTTTCGATCCAGCCATCGCGGCCTCGAAAGGTAGCGATGACGATATCGTCACTGAGCCAGGGGTAGCGCCGCCGTACCTCTGCTCCGTCGAGAAGTTCCACATCGTGGAGACCGGATTGACGCTGGCGTTCCACCCTGATGTCAAAAGCGCTGCGGTCGGCAATGTCGGTCGAAGCAAAGAGGTATCCCTGTTGACACAGGTTGACCCCGGCGCTGGAGCGCGGCAGGCCGCACCGATTCGAGAAGTGTTCGTAGAATTCGAGGCTCTCGGCCATCATCGCGATGTTGTCGGGCTCACCGAACTGCGCCCGGATGCAGTGGGCGGACATCGACGTCGTCCGGATCCCGATGTTGCCCGCAGCCTCGACGATGATCGATGAGACGCCACATTGCCGGAGGAACCAGGCTGTCGCGATCCCGACGATGCCGCCTCCAATAATGACGATATCGGCAGTGGGTGGAAGATCCTGGGGAGACCTGCGCTCGGTGTGTATGTGCTGCATCGAA
>JALZMD010000039.1 GCA_030858375.1 Chloroflexota bacterium | reverse complement strand
AGTGGTCAACTTCCCCGTCAGGCAGTCTAGGGTCGAGCGGCCCCACTCGATCCGTTTGTCCAAATCAATGCACCTGAAGCGGTGCTATTGTTGACAGGACAGAACACCTGTCCTGACTACTCGTGTTTCAGCTGGCAGTACCAGCCTGGAAAGTCCTCGCCTTGTCCTCCTCGTTTGCCGGTTCCTACCTTGCCCCGGATCATTTCGTCGCGGTCGATACCGAAACCACTGGCATCAGTCCGGAACGTGACGTCATCACCGAGATCGCCATCGTGGTGTTCAATCGGGAGGGCGTGGTCGAGCGTTATTCACAGTTCATCAATCCGGGACGGAAACTTCCCTTGGAAATCGTCCGCCTGACCGGGATCTCTGATGAGGACCTGATCGGCGCACCGTCGATTCGGGATGTGCGTGACCGCGTCCGGCAACTGATTGGCTCCCTGCCAGTGGTGGGGCACAACATCGATTTCGATGTCGCGATGCTGGAGAAGTCTGGCATCCCCATTCCCAACCTGCGACTCGATACGTTCCGGCTGGCGATGATGCTCATGCCGAACCTGGGCAGCTACAGCCTCGGCTCAGTGGCGGAAGCCCTCGGTGTAGGCGAGCGGCTGGCGCACCGCGCGCTGCCCGATGCGGAGCGTGCGGCGGGGATCCTGCAAAAGCTGATTGAGCGAATGGACGACTACGACGAACGGACGTTGAACCAGGCCGCTGGCTACGCCCGGCAAGCCGGCTGGCCGGAAGCGACCCTCTTCCGCAAGGCAGCCGATCGCACGCTCTCCGGACCGCTGTTCAGCAATGACCAGTCGCGCGAGTTGCCTCCGGAAATGCGGTTCATGGAACCGCGCGAGTACCCAAAGGCGTTGCAGCGCACTGGCTCCCAGGCTCCCTTGAACGTCGAGGGCATGCTCGCCTTGCTCTCGACGGGAGGGCCGCTGTCGCACGTGCTGGAGCGGTTCGAGTCCCGCCCCACCCAGGTCAGGATGGCGGGCGCCGTGGCCCGCGCCTTGAACGGGAGCAATGAGCTGCTCGTCGAGGCGGGAACGGGCACTGGCAAGAGCCTTGCCTATCTCCTTCCGGCCGCGATGTTCGCGATCGATCGCGGGGAGCGGGTCATCATTACCACCAATACCCTGGCCCTGCAGGACCAGCTCTACCGCAAGGATCTTCCGGACCTTCGCGCCGCGCTGCACGAGCATGGAGTAGAGGAAGATCTCAGGGTCGCCGTAATGAAGGGCAGGACGAACTACCTCTGCCTGCGCCGCTGGTTCGATCACTTGAACGACCCGATCGAGGATGGCGCCGACGCCGCGCTGCGAGCGAAGATTCTGCTCTGGCTCCCGCACACCGAAACCGGAGACAAGGCCGAGTTGCGCCTGAACCGTGAAGAGGAACGCCACTGGCGCAAGTTCGCTTCGGAGCGGGGCCGATGTTCCCCGAAGCGATGCCCGTACGCCAAGTCCGGTCAGTGCTTCCTGTACCGTGCCCGCTTCAACGCCGCCAATGCCCACATCGTGATCGTCAACCACTCGCTGGTGTTGTCGAACTCAGCCCAGGGGTTCGTCCTGCCGCCGTTTGAGCGGTTGATCGTGGACGAAGCGCATCACCTCGAAGAGGAAGCCACATCCCAGTTCAGCTGGTCAGTCGATCGCGGCGCCATCGACGAACCGGTCAAGATGCTGGTCACCACCGAGGGCTCGGTCCCCGGTGGGCTCTACGCGATCGCATCCACGTTCTTCCTGCGCTCAGGGGACCTGACCGCCGCCCGTGAAGCGGAGGAAGCGAACCGGCGCGCATCCGAAGCAGCCACCACCGCAACCTCGATCTCGGCGCTGGCTGGCGAGCTCATGACCCGTCTCGGTGGCTTGTTGCCGCCCTCGCGCGGTGGCCGGCAATCGTTCTCGGATCAACTCCGGTTGACCGAATCGGTGAAGTACCGGGGACAGTGGTCAGAATTGTCCTTGATGTGGAGCCAACTCGATCGTGAAATCGTGTCAATCCTGGACGCGGGACGGTGGTTCCTGCGGATTCTCGACGGCATGTCACTGCCCGACGATGACGAGAATCCCGCCAGCGCCACCCGCGACGAGCTGACCGTAGACATGCAGGGCGCGCTGGAGCCACTGACTGAGATCCGAACCCAGCTGCTGGCGGCGTTCGGCGCGGACGACGGCCGGAACGTCTTCTGGATCGAGCGATCGCCGATCCAGGCCAATATCTCGGTCAACGGCGCCCCGCTCGACGTCAGTGAATTGCTTCGCTCCGAGGTGTTCAACGATCTGAAGACCTGCGTCCTGACCTCAGCGACGCTGACGATCGACGGCTCATTCGACTATATCGGCGCGCGGCTCGGCCTTGAGGACGCAGTGCAGTTGGCACTCGGCTCGCCGTTCAATCACGAAAAGTCGACGATGGTTTACGTGCCGGACGACATGCCCGACCCGAAGCATCCCTCCTACCAGGATGCGATCAACCGCACCCTGATCGACTTGCTGCGGGCCACGGAGGGCCGGGCACTGGTGCTATTCACATCGCATTCGTCGCTGCGCACCACGCTCAACGCAATTAAGGAGCCACTTGCTCGTCACAATATTTCTGTGTTGGGACAGGGTGTCGATGGCAGTTTCCGCCAGCTGACCGACCGGTTGCGGACCAATCCCGGCACCGCGCTCCTGGGTACATCCTCGTACTGGGAAGGTGTCGACGTTGTCGGCGAGGCACTCAGTGTCGTCGTGATCGTGAAACTGCCATTCCCGGTGCCGAGCGAGCCCGTGTTCGAAGCGCGCTGTGAGCTAAGCCCGGATCCGTTTAACGATCTTTCGGTCCCCAAGGCGGTTCTCAAGTTCAAGCAGGGATTTGGGCGATTGATCCGGAGCAACCAGGACCGGGGAGTGTGCGTCGTCCTCGACCGCCGTATTATTACCCGGCGCTACGGGCAATCGTTCATGCACTCGCTGCCGCCCAGCCAGGTTGTTGTCAACTCGATGCACGATTTGCCGTACACCGCAGGCCGATGGCTGGGCACCTCCGAGCCAGCGACGGTCGGGTATGCACACGTGGGAGAAGATCAGTGGTAGAAGCGAACTTCAGCCGAAACCTGTCGATGGAACTGGCCCGCGTCACTGAGGCCGCTGCACTGACCGCTGGTCGCTGGATGGGCCGCGACCAGAAGGAAGCTGCCGACCAGGCAGCGGTCGACGCCATGCGCCAGGTGCTGGACTCGATCGAGATGGAAGGCGAGGTCGTCATCGGTGAAGGTGAAAAAGATCACGCGCCGATGCTCTACACCGGCGAAATCGTGGGGCGGGCTCCCGAGCCAAAGGTCGACATCGCCGTGGACCCGGTCGATGGCACCCGGTTGCTCGCTTCGGGCATGCCGAATTCGATTGCGGTCCTTGCCATAGCCGAACGTGGGTCCATGTACCGGTGGGAAGACATCGCCTACATGGACAAGATCGCGGTCGGACCAGATGCGCGTGGCTCGATCGATCTCCGCGACACCCCAGCCGAGAACCTGGCCCGTATTGCCAGGGCCAAAGGACGAAAGGTCGACGATCTCACCGTTGTCGTGCTGGATCGCCCTCGCCATCAGCAGTTAATCCGTGAGATCCGGGATGCCGGTGCCCGCCTCAAGCTCATCATCGACGGCGACGTGGCGGGCGCCTTGATGTCGGCGATGGACGGCACCGGCATCGACGCGATGATGGGGATCGGCGGGTCGCCAGAGGCTGTTATTGCGGCCTGTGCGCTGAAGTGCGTGGGCGGTGAGATGCAGTGCCGGGTTTGGCCTCGCGATGAGGAGGAGCGTGCGATGGCGATCGAGCGTGACATCGACCTCGATCGGGTCTGGGAAATTAATGACCTCGTCCAGGGAGACGAGGCGTTCTTCGCCGCGACTGGTATCACCGACGGAGAGTTGCTGGATGGGGTCCACTATGGATCGGAGGGGGCAACTACACATTCACTGGTGATGCGGGCCACATCCGGGACGGTGCGGTACATCAAGTCAACGCACCGATTGGAAAAACTCAAGACTTTGGCGCAGATGCCCTGGGACTAGATGCTGTAGTACTGTCAATTTTAAGCTTAGATCGAGTGATGAGACGAGCGCGATCTCTTCCTGCCTGGGCATCGTGGTTGTTTTGGCGATGATTCGGCGAGCGCTGTTCTTGCCGCCCATTGGCCAACTTAGAGCGCGGCACGACGCGAACGCGGTTCGGCAAGTGACGAGAACTCGCATGTTGGTCGATTCACCGGTTGGAGTCCGGTCGCTATCAAAGTTCATTTCCGGGCGGTTGTTGCCGAGTGCATTGCGCCGAGTCTGATCTACGTTCTTTTCGAGGTTCAGGATATTGCCGGGCGGCACCGTCGTTAGCCGCGGACAAGCCACGAACAACTTGACGCCGTTTTGCGACAGTGGTAGGCTGCAAGCATCGGTCTGGCGAGAGCCGTGATAACCCCTGCTCGCCTCGGTCACCTCACTATGAGTACAGCACAATCCGAACAAGGTGGCTGCGTTTCGAACCTCACTCGTTCGCCCTGGTGACAAGCATTCCGGAGTACACGGTAGTGATCGTGTTTCAGTCCGATGCCCCCTGAGGTTGTGACACTCGCCCACCACATGAAATTCAACATCACATTCAACAGACAAACATTTTAGGGATCTTGAGTCGCGAGATTTTGTCGACCATGTGGACTGCGCATCGACCTGATGTTCCATTTCGCTTATGGATCGAATCCACTCATATCCACTCAGCACATCGGAGGAATTCGCTTGGCAATCGCAGAAGACATTCAAATTGAGCAGGAACCTGCAGCGGTCGCGACCAAGGCGCCGGCGCGCCGTGGCCGACCTCGCAAAACGGCGGCCCCTGCCACACCGGTGGCCGACGTTCCTGAGGTGAATGACGCTGGCGCTCTTGTCGCAGAACAGACACCGCTCGCTGAGTCCAGCGCAGCTCCCGATCAGGCAGCGGTGGCGGAGCCTCTCGCCGCGTCGTCACCACCGTCTGCACCCAATGCGCAACCAGAGGGCGGTACCGAGCCGGTTATCGATGTTGTGGCCCCGGTTGGGTCTGTCGACCAGGCCGAAGCCGCGGAGGCGGTCGTCCAGGCGTCCCCGGTTGAAACAGAGGCTGCGGCTGATCCCGATGGATCGGATCCGGAGGGCCGGCGCGTGCGTCCGGTGCGGAACGATCGCAACGACCGCGATGGTCGCAACGACCGCGATGGTCGCAACGACCGGCAGGGTCAGGGCAACAACCGCAACAACCGTCAGGTCAAGAACGGCCGAGGTCCGCGAAATGACCAGAACGGCCAGGACGTTGCTGGTGACCAGCAGCAACAGGGCCGCCGCGCCGGGAACAATCAGCGGGATAATCGTGATCAGGTTCCAGCGTCCGACCGCCTGACCGTGGCTGAACTTGATAGCCGCGAGGTGGATGCGCTGAATGATCTGGCGAAGGAGCTGGGCGTATCCGGTTATCTTCGGATGCGCAAGCCCGACCTGATCACCCGCCTGCTCCAGGCGCAAACCGAGCGGGACGGTCACACGTTCGGTGACGGCGTCCTCGAAATTATTGAAGACGGCTTCGGATTCCTGCGCGGCCAGCGATTCCTGCCGGGACCGGACGACATCTACGTCTCCCAATCACAGATCCGGCGGTTTGGCCTCCGCACTGGTGACCGCGTAAGTGGCCAGGTGCGACCACCGAAAGACAACGAGAAGTTCTTCAGCTTGCTGCGTGTCGAGGCCGTCAATGGCATCGATCCCGAGATCGCTCGCCGCCGACCGTCGTTTGACACGCTTACCCCGATCTTCCCACTCGAGCGGATCAATCTCGAAACGCAGCACAACATTTTGTCGACACGGCTTCTGGATCTCGTGGCACCGATTGGCCGCGGCCAGCGAGGCCTCATCGTTTCGCCGCCCAAGGCAGGCAAAACGTTGCTGCTGAAGGCGATCGCCAACGGCATAACCTCGAACAACCCCGACATGCACCTGATGGTCTGCCTCATTGGCGAACGCCCGGAGGAAGTGACCGACATGCGGCGCACGGTTGAGGGGGAAGTGATCTCCTCAACCTTCGATGAGCCGGTTGAGGACCACACCAAAGTGGCCGAGATGGCGCTCGAGCGTGCGAAGCGGTTGGTTGAATCCGGACGAGACGTCACGATCCTGCTCGACTCGATCACCCGTCTGGCTCGTGCCTACAACCTGGCCGTTCCACCAAGTGGTCGAACGCTTTCCGGTGGTATCGACCCGGTCGCCCTCTATCCTCCCAAGCGCTTCTTCGGCGCCGCCCGCAACATCGAGGGCGGTGGCAGCCTTACCATCATCTCCACCTGTCTCATTGACACTGGCAGTCGTCAGGACGATGTGATTTATGAGGAGTTCAAGGGCACAGGCAACATGGAACTCCACCTCGACCGGAAGCTTGCCGAGCGCCGAATCTATCCGGCGATAGACATCCAGCGTTCGGGAACTCGCCGCGAGGAGCTGCTGCTCGACGACTTTACATTGCGGCAGGTATGGACCATGCGTCGTATGGTGTCGATGCTCGGCGGTAGCGAAGGGACTGAGCTCCTGCTGAGCCGGCTCGCCAAGACCCAGAAGAACGAGGAGTTCCTGGAGACGCTGACCAAGGACGTCTAGATTCGCTTCCTGAATCGAAACACCTGTCCCGGAATTCCGGGACGGGTGTTTTTTGTCAATCAGGTTTTAATTCGCGTGATTGCTCAACGTCCTGGTAGTGGCATATTCAGCCGGCCCAGCTTGTTTCTGCCTCTTCTGAGCGAAGGCATGGACAAGCTCAGCCTCTTCTGAATTCGCAGAGTATGGTCCCGAGTCCGTCCGGGATGTGCCTCAGGTCATCCCTCCACGGGCACGTGGGTACGTGGGCGTTCGTCCGGCGCCGTCATGTCTTCGGTCATCATGACGAACGTTTTCCCATCGACCGTCGAGGCGGCGCCAGGCTGCCCGGCCTTGTCGAGGGCGACGATGTTCATCTCGCTGGCGTATGGGTCGTCCAGATGCGCGAGGTCCGTCATGGCGGTTCGCAACGCTTCTTCAAGCGTCATCCCAAAGCGCATGAACATGACGACGCTGTAGGCAGTGCAGCAGCGCTGGGCCATTTCGCCACGGCCAGTGCACGCCGCGGCACCCCAGCGATTGTCGGCGTAGTTGCCGGCGCCAATGATGGGTGAGTCTCCCATACGGCCTGGATATTTCCACGCCCAGCCAGAAGTGCTCACGGCCGACGCGATGTCGCCATGGCGATCTCGCGCAAGGAAATTGACGGTACCATGTGGAGGCTCGCCATCCACGGCCAGCTCGGGATCGGAGGCCGTCCGAGCGACGATCTGGCGGATACGTGACAGATATGCATCGTTTTGGCTCAGCGAATGCGGTGCCTCATCAAGTCGACTGCGCCAGATAGTCTCTGCTTCCGGCGTGAGCAGGTTCTTCGGTTGCAGTCCGGTTTCATGTGCCAACCGCGCGGCGCCTTCGCCGCCGATCAGCACATGCGGGAGTTCGTCCATGACGCTTCGTGCCAGGTCTATGGCATCCTGGTATCCCTTGAGGGCCCCAACGCTGCCGGCGCGCAGCCCCTTGCCATCCATGACGCTGGCGTCGAGTTCAACCTCCCCAAGCAGGTTCGGCAGTCCCGAAAAGCCGACGGTGTGGTCGTCAGGGTTCGCCTCGACGAGACGCGTGCCAGCCACCACAGCATCCATTGCCGAGCCACCGGCCCGCAACACGTCGATGGCCGCTTCGATCCCGACGAGCCCGTTCGCCGAGGCAATTACGATTCCCGTCATCTGGAGTTCAATCCTGTCCGCTGAGATCGTATCCGGCGGCAACGAGTGCGGCTTCGAGGATCGCGTTCGAGGGTTCGACGAGAATCTTGTTGCCGATCACCACCGTAGGTACGCTGCGGCGTCCCGTCAGGCACTCGGTCACCGCGCCGGCGTTCTCATCGGCTTCGATGTCATGCTCAGTCCAAGTGATGCCAAGATCGTTCAGGCGGGTTCGTGTCCGAGTGACATCGGGGCAAAAACGCTCGCGGGCGTACATGATGATCTCGGTCGGTGCGTCGGCCATGAAAACTCCCAAATGCGATTCGTAACGGGTGGAATGGTGATTACAGGACGCGCGCGGCCTCGTCTGCATCGAAGCGAGGCACGTTAGCCCGGCCGGTTCGTCCGATCATGGTAACGCCTCGATCGGCTTCTGCAAGCCTGCCGATGTGGGTGATTGGGATCCCGGCGCCGGCGGCGGTCAGCTCGACTGATCGGCGGTGGTCCTGGGACACGGCAATCAGGAGTGAGCCCGAGCTTAGGAGCCCCAGGGGGTTGAGGCCGAAATAGGTGCAGATCGCGGTCGTCTCGGGAAGAACCGGAATGGCATCGGCCAGGATTTCCGCCCCGCAGTGTGATGCACTGGCAATCTCGTGGATCGCGGTCGCAATGCCGCCCTCGGTGGGATCATGCAGTGCGGTAATTCCCGGCGATTCGCATACGGCCTGGGCGTCCCGCACAATGCTGATACCGGGCATCCGCAGCAGTTTGGCAGCCCGGGACACAGTCGATTCCCCAATCGCAGCCACGAGCTCAGCGGTACGCTCCCGGGCCAGGAGGGCCGTACCCTCGATCCCGATCCATTTGGTGAGGAGCAGGTCGTCACCCGGCTGGGCGCGCCCAGGTTCGATCAGGCCGTGTGTGCTGGCGATGCCGAGCATGGTGCCAACGAAGACTGGGCGGTTGACCGCCGACGTGACCTCGGTGTGCCCGCCAATCACGGAAACCCCTGCGTCATTGCAAGCAACCTGAAGATCAGCAAACAGCGACTCGACCTGGCCGATCGTGGTGTCGTGCTCCGGCAGGAGGAGCACGACGGAAAGCCACCTGGGAGTACCCCCGAGGCAGGCGATATCGTTCGCGTTGACAGCGACTAGGTATGTTGCCGCCGCCGTGGTGGCAAAGGTAATCGGATCGCTCTTGACGACAAGTGGGCCGGATCCATCGAGGTGGATCGCCGCCGCATCCCGACCATAGCCTGGGGCGACCAGAACATCCGGGTCCGGATCGGTGCGGTACGTCTCGATCAGGCGTTCAAGCAAAGGTCCTGGCAGTTTGCCGGCGGGAAGACGTTTCCCGTTATCATGGTTTCGGGAATGGTTGTCAACCATCGTTACAAACCAGGTATGTGAAGAGGTGAATGATTCGAGTCCGGGACCGATGCGTCACTTTCGGTGGAATCGGTAAGTTTCGATATCCGGAGCTCGGCATCGGCGATCAAATGCTGACAGTGAGCTGCGAGTTCGGATCCCTGCCGGAACGCACCAATTGCTTCTTCGAGGGACAACGTGCCACCTTCGAGCTGGGCAACGATATCCTGAAGGCTGGTAAGCGCCTGCTCAAACGACAACTGCGGCACTTTATTGGTGGGTGATGCACTCGACGGCATGGTCTTCCTTTATGGTGCGAGAGGTTTGTTGCGAACTGCATCGACCGACGCTTCGGCTACTCCATCGGCGAAGGTAGCGCGGATACGATCACCAATCTTCAGCATAGCAGCCGATCGTACCGGTTCGCCGGTCGCTCCAAGCGATATGTGGGCATACCCCCGATGCAGGAGCGCGGCCGGATCGAGGGCGTGGAGTAGTGCCCGGGCAAGGTCGAGTTGGATTCCACGCCGCTCAATGTGATGCCTGGCCGCCGTGGCCAATTGGTGTTGTTCCGCCTCGAGCGACACTTGCATGGCCTGGAACTGAGCCCTTGGTGAGAGCAATGCCAGCCGGTGCTGAAGGTTGGAGATGTCGCGTCGGCGGTCATCTAGCCCAATCCGCGCCGCACCCAATCCGCGCACTATCAGGTCGTCGACCAGAATCGATAGCGTGGCAATATCTGGCACGATCATTTCCGCGGCGGCGGATGGAGTCGGAGCGCGGAGATCGGCCACCAGGTCGGCAAGCGATGTATCGGTTTCGTGACCGATCGCCGCCACGAGCACGATCTTCGATGCAAAGATGGCACGGACGATGCGTTCGTCATTGAACGCCCACAGGTCTTCGGCGGATCCACCGCCGCGAGCCACAACGATAACATCGACTTCGGCCATCTGGAGGTGCTGGAGTGCATTCACCACTGATTCAGGGGCACCATCACCCTGCATGACGGCTGGCGCCAACACGAGTTCCACCAGGGGATAGCGACGCTGCAAGACCTGCTGGATGTCGTGCCACACAGCCCCTGTTTCCGATGTGACGACCCCAATCCGGGAGGGAAAGAGTGGCAAGGGACGCTTGCGTGACGGATCGAACAATCCCTCTGCCTCAAGTTGTTGCGTGAGTTGATCCAGTTGGAGTTGCAGGATTCCGGCGCCAGCCGGATAAATGACGTCCGTCTTGATTTGGAACCGCGTGTTCTTTTCGTAGATCGTGGCCCCGCCATGGGCGACGACCAGTTCTCCAACTTTCGGTTGGAACGACTGTCGCATCCGGGTTTGCTTCCACATGACACAGTCAATTGTGGCCAATTCATCCTTGATCGCGAAGTAGGCATGTCCTGAGCCGGCGACGGTGAACGATGACACCTCGCCTTCGACCCAGACATCCTGCATGACTTCATCGGATTCGACGAGTTCACGAAGATAGGCCGCCAGGAGCCCGACCTTGATAATGCGGGAACTCACGCAAGCGAATCCGTTTGATCCCCAAGGCGAATGAGCGGCGAACCGTATTCCACGGGCTGGGCATTCTCGACCATCACTTCAAGAACCACGCCGGCCCGGTCCGAAATGATTTCATTCATGATCTTCATGGCTTCGACGATGCCGACGACCTGGCCCACCTCAACTTCGTCGCCGATATGGACAAACGGTGCGTCACCAGGTGAGGGGGCTGAATAGTATGTACCGATCATCGGCGACGTCACCACATGCCATGGCTCGTCCTCGACGCCGTCGGCGCCCCCAGGCTCGAATGGCGAATGTCCGACCGATGAACCCGACGGCACATGCGTGTGGCCCCGAAGCCTGATCGTGATATCACCTGTGGAAAGATCCAGCTCCGAGATCCCGCCTTTGCCCATCATCGAGATGAGCTCGCGAACGGTCCCGATCAGGCCGTCGGGCGCAGATCCAATCGGGGTTCCTTCAACGGAGTTACCGGCAAATCTTTCCATTGGTCGTCCCTCTAACCCACACGCTCAATGTATTCGCCGGATCGGGTATCAACCTTGACCTGATCGCCTTCACTCAGGAAAAGCGGCACGTTGACCACCAACCCGGTTTCCAGCGTGGCGGGCTTGGTGCCGCCGGTAGCGGTGTCACCCTTGAACCCCGGATCGGTCTGGGTGATCGACAGCACAACCGACGAAGGCAGTTCGATATCGATTGGCTCTCCATCGTAGGTGAGCAGGTCGATGACGTCCTGTTCGCGGAAGAACTTCGCCGCCTCGGCGACTGTCACTTCATCGAGCGTGATCTGGTCGAAGGTTTCCGTGTCCATGAAGTTGTACTGAGCGTCTTCACGATACAGGAATTGCACGTGCTGCCGTTCGAGTCGGACCGACTGGAACTTGGTGCCGGCCATCACCGTGAGCTGGGTGTTGGAGCCCGTGCGCAGGTCCTTGAGAGACATCCGCAACTGCGCCGAGCCGCGGCCCTGCTTGTTGTGCGAGAAGTCGATGACCTTGACCAGCTTGCCGTCAATATCGAGGGTGCTCCCCTTGCGAACGTCACCTGTATCAATCATGCGCGGCACTCCCTGATGCGATCTGCACCCATTTATACTTGAACATAAAAGAATCCCATCATGTCAGGATGGTGATCCACCTTCGCCGAGGAATTTCGGGGCATGAGTGAGATTGGCGCAGCCATTCCACTCGACAACCACTACGTCTTCGATCCGAACGCCGCCCCACCCAGGAATATACACTCCTGGCTCGATGGTGATGACCTGGCCGGCTTGCAGGACATCCTGCGACTGATTCCCCAGGAATGGCGACTCATGGATGCGCAGGCCAATTGCATGACCAAGGCCATGCACGAAATAGTGCTCAACATCGGCTGCGGCAAAGACGTCCCGAGCGACCTGATCGACGGTTCGTGCATCCACACCGCTCTTGATTGCGGCAAATGCGGCCCGTTGCGCTTCAGCAACGAGATGGTACATGGTACCAAGTCGGGAGGAGGGCTGTCCCACCCAGACCGTGCGTGTCAGGTCGCCGCAATAGCCTGCCACCCGGGCACCCATGTCGATGATGACCGGTTCCCCGGGCTGGATCGCCCTGCTGCCAGGCGAATGGTGGGGCCGAGCGGCGTTTGGACCCGAGGCCACTATCGTATCGAACGCCTGGCCGTCCGACCCCAGATCCTGGAACTGCTGGTCGATGAAATCGGCGAGCTGCCGTTCGCTAAGGCCGACCCGCAGGTGCGAGGCGGCGCGACCGAAGGCGATGTCGGTCAGGTCCAGCGCCTGCCGGATCAGTCCCAATTCTCGCTCGGTCTTGACCGTACGCATGGTGTCGATGGCGTCAGCCACCGGTACGAGCCGGACGCCTTCCTCGAGTTTGTCGGCCAGCTGCCAGAAGTGGGCCACTGGCGTCACCGCGTCTTCGAACCCGACGATGGTGAACCCTCGCGCATTGACTTCGTCCGCGAGGGCGCTCGGCCAGCCCTGGCTCAATTCAACGGTGGTGACACCCGGCAGTACCTCGGCCCTAGCCCAGGGCAGGTTGGTCGGGGACGCGAACAATATTGTCTCGTCCGGTGCTATCAGCATCACGCCCGAAGGCCGATCCGGAGCGTGGTCATCGGCGGACCAACCGGAGAAGTACCGGCGGTTCGTGCTGCCAACCACAATGAGCGCATCGATACCGAGGCCATCCAGAAATGTCATCGCTCTACCGCCCGCCTGTTGATGCCGCAAGGTGCGACCTGTGCCATTCCAATGCCAGCCGATACCCCTCGACCCCGAGGCCGACGATCTGCCCGGTCACGATCTCGGCGATCACAGAATGATGGCGGAACGATTCGCGGGCGTGGATGTTCGTGATATGCACTTCAACGATGGGTATCGAAAGATTCGCGAGTGCATCGCGGATGGCGTAGCTAGAGTGCGTGAATGCTCCGGCATTAATGATCACCCCGGCTGCCCCGGCCCCTTCAACCTGCAGGAAGTCGATCAGGTCGCCTTCGTGGTTCGACTGAAAGGCGTTGACCGCAAGCGCCGGACTACCGGCGCTTGCCCGGAGATGAAGATCGTCGGTAATCGACCGGAGTGTCGTCGACCCATAAAGGGCCGGTTCCCTGGTTCCAAGCATGTTCAGGTTGGGCCCATTGATCACCAAGATCAACGGCGTGTCATGCGATTCGCCCACAACTTTGCCCCTACCCAACCGGTTGCTGGCTGTTGACCAGCGCCGGAACGTAGGCGGTGATCGGAAACGAGGTATCCGAGCCCTCGGGGGTGACGGAGCCGCTGAAGACATAGACCGGTTGCAGGAATTGGGTTTCGCCGGGAATGCCGGACGTTGTGTAGCCAATCGACACGCTGTCGTAGACGGACTGGCCAGCGATCGTTGTGCCGGGTTCGGCGACGCCTTCCGGAACATCGACTTGCAGATATGAACGTTTTTCGGCAACTTCGGTCCACGCCGTGTCCACGGGCCGCAGGCTGTAGGTATCGGTTGTGCTCAGCGTGGACCAGCGAAAGGACGCCTCCAGCACGAGGGCATCCGGGCCCATGATCACCGTAATCGAAGGATATTGTGAGAGAAGGTTCTCTGGCCGCAGCGGCTCGATCGACACGATGATCCGCGCGGGTTCTTCAACCCGGGCAATGACCGAGCCTTCCCCGGCATCGGCTGGAAGGAGTTGCGTCTGACGCAGCCACTCCCGGGCAAACGCCACTGCCTGGTCGTCTTCCGGCAGGTCGCCTTCCGGAATCTCCGCCGCCGACGTGTACTGCTCCAGGCCACCGGTGATGAAAAGGGTTCCGGACTCGCCTTCCACCTGGAATGTGCCGCTCCCCTGATCCTCGACCTCGCCATCGATGCCTAATCGCGATGCCATCTGCTCGACGGAAGTGAGATCGTGAACGGGCACATTCAGCTGGTAGACCGGAGCCTCGCGAGGAACCGAGTCGAACGAACCTGTCCAAGACGATTCCAGCTCGAACAGGTAGCCCTGCTCGTTCATGTTTGGCAGGTCGGCGGCGGGCAATTGGGTCGTGACCTCCGAGTCACCTGGCGGTTCAGGCGTCGTGTCCTGGGCGGTCGCGACCTGGCTCGACGATGCGGCCATGGTCACAGCCACCATGATGAGCCAACGCGGCATACCCTGAAACCATCTTGAACGCATAGGAAAAGTCCCTTCATACGATGCGAGGTGCGCCGGCGGCAACGCCTGAGCGCGTCATGCCCGGACCGGGTCGACTTCGATGATGCGCCGGAGTTCGACGATCTGGTCCCGCAACAGTGCGGCCTTTTCGAATTCGAGGTCACGAGCGGCCGTTTTCATCTGCGATTCGAGGTCCTTCACCATCCGCGTCAATTCGTCGCGCGGGATTTCGGAAATCACGCCCGGACCGGAGTCATTCGTCGAGTACTCGGCACTTTCCTCAGCGACCGCCCGAACACGGTCGGTCAGGTCGCGAATCTCCTTGACGATACCGCGCGGCTCGATGCCGTGCCGTTTGTTGTGCGCGATCTGGATTTCGCGCCGGCGGTACGTCTCGTCGATCGCGATGTTCATCGACCGGGTCATGTTGTCGGCGTACATGATGACCTGTCCTTCGACGTGCCGCGCGGCCCTGCCAATGTTCTGGATCAAGGCGCCCGCGGACCGGAGGTAGCCCTCCTTGTCCGCGTCGAGGATAGCAACTAATGAGACTTCTGGCAGGTCGAGGCCCTCGCGAAGGAGGTTGATGCCCACGACAACATCATGGATACCAAGCCGCAGGTCGCGCAGGATTTCGATCCGCTCGAAGGTGTCGATCTCACTGTGCAGGTAGTGCGTGCGAACGCCCATTTCCTTGAGGTACTCGGACAGATCCTCCGCCATACGCTTGGTCAGGGTGGTCACGAGCACGCGCTCGTTCTTTGCGACACGCATGTTGATCTCAGCGAGTAGGTCGTCGATCTGGCCCTTGGTGGCTCGGACGGAAATGCCGGGATCGACCAGACCGGTAGGCCGAATGACCTGTTCCACAACTTTCGAGGAGTGCTCATGTTCGTAGGGACCGGGCGTTGCAGACACGAAGATCGACTGCACGATCATCGATTCGAACTCCTCGAACCGGAGCGGACGGTTCTCGCGGGCAGAGGGCAGGCGGAACCCGTGCTCCACAAGCACGTCCTTGCGCGACCGGTCCCCACCGTGCATCCCGCGTACCTGAGGCAGGGTGATGTGCGATTCGTCGACGAAAAGGAGGAAGTCCTGTGGAAAGTAGTCCAGCAGCGTGGCGGGCTGGTCGCCAAAGTTCCGTTGGGAGAGATGCATCGAGTAGTTCTCGATACCCGAGCAGAACCCGGTTTCCTGCATCATCTCCAGGTCGTACATCGTTCGCTGCTTGAGCCGGGCTGCCTCCAGCACCTTGCCCTGCGATTCGAATTCCTTGAGGCGATCCTCGAGTTCCCGCTCGATATCGCCGATCGCCTTGCCCAGCTTCTCCGAGTTGGTAATGAAGTGGCGAGCCGGGTAAATGACAATGTCCGGGCGTTCGGTGAGGATCTCGCCGGTTAACGGATCGACATCCGAGATGCGCTCGATATCGTCACCGAAAAACTCGACCCGTACCGCGATTTCTTCGTACGCCGGGTAGACCTCCAGCGTATCGCCGCGTACCCGGAACGAGCCGCGGGTGAGCGTCATGTCGTTGCGGTCATACTGAATGTCGATCAGATGCCGGATCACGCGGTCGCGGCGGATCTGCATCCCAACCCGCAAGTCGACGGTGGTATTCGCATATTCTTCCGGTGTCCCGAGACCGAAGATGCACGAAACCGATGCAACGATCAGGACGTCCTTGCGGGTGAGCAGGGCCCGTGTGGCCGCGTGCCGGAGTTTGTCGATTTCTTCATTGATATCCGAATCCTTCTCGATGAAGGTATCGGTCCTCGCAACGTACGCCTCAGGCTGGTAGTAATCGTAATAGGAAACGAAGTACTCAACCGCGTTCTTCGGGAAGAATTCCTTGAACTCGCTGTAGAGTTGGGCTGCCAGGGTCTTGTTGTGCGCCAGGATGAGGGTTGGACGATTCACTTGCTCGATGACGTTGGCCATCGTGAAGGTCTTGCCGGAACCGGTCACGCCCAGCAGGGTTTGCATCCGCTCGCCGGCGTCAAGACCTTCCGTGAGTTCCTTGATGGCAACGGGTTGGTCCCCGGTCGGTCGGAGGTCAGAGACGATTTTGAAGTTGGGCATGGGTTCTCCGGAGCGCAATCACGATGTGCCTAGCCGCTTAGTATAGGCCTATTCGTCGCGATTTGGAACATCCGTTCGCCTGCCAAAATGGGTCGGTAGACTCTCGGCGTCCGCGTCCATTGTCACCAGCCGCTCGGCGTTGGCATCAGGTTCGTCCTGAGCGTTTCTGTTCGCGACGTCATCCTCGGCAGCGCCTGTGTCATCCACCACTTGCGCCTCGACATCGGGGAGTGTGATCTTCCCCCCAGAATCCTCGATGGCAGTCGCGGCTGCGTCCTCTTCAAAATCTGTTCGAGAGCTGAGTCTGGGTTCCTCGGGAAGTTGGAGCCGATACAGTTGCGACTCAGCCAGTCCGGCACTCATGAGTTCATTGATGTGTCGGACCGCCCATCGCTGGCCGGCGAAGGGCAGGCGCGCGATCGCCTGGTTCGTGTCCCACCAGGCGCACTCCTTGAGTTCTGGCCCCAGTGTGACCGGTGCCTGTGGGCTGACATTGACGGCCAGCACCGGCGCCAGCACCACGACGTCACGCGTGTCATCAAAGAATTCGTTGATGTAGTCGGCGGAATACACCTCGCTAACGGTCAAACCAGACAATTCGCGAACGGCGCGGCGACCCGCCTCGATTGTGGACTCATATCCCTGAATTTGCGTATGGAAAGATTGCCACGTGTTGCCGAGCGGTACGTTCGGCCTCCGTTGCAGGAGTAGGAATTGAACTCGGGCGTTGAGCCGTCGGAACACGTAGACGTCGACAATATCCGAGACGATTTCTGGCATGCTTAAACCTGTACACATGTGACAACGGAAATGTCTACCGCTGTCGTGACTTCCACCAGTCGCGGGCTGCATCAATCGGCGACGCTTGGTCAGGTGGTTGGGAACCGATGACCTGGCCTCGCCACATCCGGATATCCGGAGGGGCAGATGGACGGCGGCGGAAGCGTTGCACCATAGGCATGACGACGCAGACCACCGCTGCCAAGCTGAGCATGGTGGCAAGCAGGGCGGAGAGGTCTGATACGAGCAGTGCGACAATCGCTAATCCAAGAGCCAGGACAACGGGAGAGGCCAGTAGTTCCCGCGCCTTCGGTGGAATCATCGACTCGATTGACGATGCCGATTGCCGGGGCGCTGGTTTGGGCCCGGGTGGTTTGGAGGCTTGGGGCGGGGGAGGCAGAAGCCGGATATTCTCGTTCTTCGAGAGGATTTCGTCCAATTCGCGGTCGAGCCGTGACTTGCCGGTGCCATCGTCCGAAGGGGTTTCAGCTGGTGGTGATTGCATGCTGACTATCCTCTCAATCGAGGTAATGGAGCTTTTTGGATATGGTACAGTACGCGGCCATCGGTTCGAGGTATACCGGTCCATGTCCCATCGTCGATAGAACTCATCTACAAGCGCTGGAGCAACCGTGGCGACGACAGTGTTTCGTTTCAATAGTGTCGATGAATCCGGTTCGGTAAGTTTTGTCGGGCCTGCTCACGGACTTAAGGTATTGGCGGCAGCTTGCAGCAAGGGACCCCAAACCACCCAGGAATTGCTCGATTATGCCCGAACTTACGACCCTGACTGGATTGAACAGATACGTTTGGGCCTCATGGTATTCGATGAACATAACATTGAGGCGATTGCCCCAGACTACGAAGCCATTGTGACGAGCGAGGACAGTCCGGATCACCGGGCCTTCCGAATCATCGATGCCACTACCAGGGCTCGAAGCATGCAACCCGCCCAGCTCGGGCTCGTGGTTGTGAACGTTCGGGAGCAGCGAATCATCCAGATCCAGAACAGCTATGCGGAACTCAATCGAAAGGGGAGGGGGCGTATCCGGTCCCGCGGCGTTCCAACGCGAGCACTGTTCCACTATGAGTTACCTGAAACCTGGAGCATCGTACCGTAGCCAGTCTGTCGCAATTCCAGCGAACGGATACTACGTCATGTGGAGCGCAGCGTAGCAGTAGGCCACCCATCGAGCCGGGAGACTCCTGTGCGGTCTCCAGCTTGTCATTTCGAGCGTGGGAGAATTCTTTGGGCTTCGCGGTTCCGTTGGTCCATGGAATGACAAATGGCGGAGGTCGCGTTCGTTTCGGCAAGAGAGGTCTCGTCTCCGCTCGACATGCCAACGAGGGAAAGGGGCCGATCACGATTCGATCTTTCCACCTACCCGTGAACGTTCCTCGATCCCGTTACTGGGGCGGCTTGGTGTCCTTGCGCTTCCGTCCGAAACCACCGAGGAACATGCGACTCACCTGATCCGACATCGATTGCGACGCCAAGCCGCCCTCCTCCGACTTCTGCTCTGACGACCGGCTCTGCTTGTACTCGATTTTGGCGCGCTCGTCCTGGGCCCGTTCCAGGAAGGCGAGAAGTTCCGTACTGGCCACTTCCTGATCGCTCGTCAGCAGTGTCCGCGATCGCTGAAGTGAGTCGATCATCTGATCGATCCAGCGGACGACCGCATCTCCGTTTGTCATCAGGATGTCGCGGTGCATGGTCGGGCTACCAAGGGCCAACCGGGTGGTGTCCTTGAATCCCGATGCCGCCAGCGACTTCATGTCGCGCCAACTGGCATCCGCCGCCACGGCATCGACCAGCGTCGCGGCGATGAGAAAGGGGAGGTGACTGATCCCGGCGACGTAGCTGTCATGCTCGACCGGATCCACGAAGAATGCTTCCGCATTGGTGGCAGCGATGATGCCCAATACATTCTTGATCGACGATTCCGACGCGGTCACGGAGGGGCAAACAACCCACGTGGCGCCTGAGAACAGGTCCGCATCAGCGGCTTCAAGGCTCTCGGCCTTCCCTGCCATCGGGTGACCACCGATGAAGTTCACGTGACCAGGAAGCGTTTTGGCCCATGTGAGCACATCAGTCTTCGTCGAACCAGTGTCAGTGACGATTGTGCCCTGCTTGAGTTTGTCGCCGATGTTCTCGAACACCTCGCGCATCGATCCTACTGGGGTGGCGACAATCACGAGATCGGCCTTCTCGACCGCGTTGGCCAGCGACCACTCAGTGTCATCCACGGCGCCCATCTTCTTCGCCTGGGACTGCTTGCTCATGTCGTCGTCGAAACCGGTGATGTGGAGCGCGTTGCCATTTGCGGTCGACCAGCGGCGCAGGGCCAGTCCAATCGATCCACCGATGAGTCCGAGTCCGATGATGGTGACGTTCTGCATGCTGATCGCTCCGGATGATCGAAGGGTCGGATCGCCTAGGGCTCGTATTCCTCGACGTCGATGGCACGAAGCCAGCCTTCGGTCCCGTCTTCAAGCTGGAAGAGCAACCATCCTTCCTCGCCATCGACTTGAGGATTGTCGGAAGGTTGGGTTTCCCCCGTAGATTGAAGCAATGTGCCTTCGGCGAGCCCAAGGATCACTGTTTCGTTGCGTCCCGAGGTTGAAGGCTCCGACCTGAAGTTGAGTCGTGCGTTCGGGGATGATTGGAAGTCCGGTTGGAACTCGTCAGACTCCTCAGTTGGCTCAGGTTCTGCAGTGGGTTCAGGAGTTGGTTCTGCGGTGGACTCCTCCTCCTCAGGCTCCTCGGGCGGTGCATCGCCCTCTGGATCGTCGGTTTGGGCCACACCGGATTCGGTGGGTTGCTGGGTAGGAATAACCGGTGCCGGCACATCGCGGGCGACGAAGTCGCTCACAGTGTTGTCCAGCGCGGCGTATATAAACGAAAATCCCGCAACGCACACGGCAATCGTCACCGCCATCGATATGCCGATCATGAAACCGGCGCGGCGCGATCGTTGCCGAAGCCGTTGGTTCAAACCCGGATTGGTCATGAGTCCTTTCTCGGCTGCATGTTTCGCATTGGGTCAATCGCCCTGGACATGCCTGCGGGACGAATCGGTGACTCCATTGGAGGCCGTGGGAATGCAGCGTGTGGGTTGCCTCGCGTCGACAGGCGGGAAAGCACATGCCGGGTGTTGGGCAGTGGCCTTGGGGAACGCCCGTAAAGCCGACTATTTATAGCACGCACGGGCTGTCGCATTGGTTCCGGGCATTGATCGGCCGCACCTTAAGTGGTAAAGTTCAGGTTGCCTAATCGATCTCGGTGGGATCAAACGTGGGCCCGCGCCCGCGTTCCGTGTTGTTCGACGAACAACTTTTCCGATTCCGCTCCCCAGGCATTGTTCTCTTTTTTTATCAAACTTCAGGAGGTGGGCGGGATGAAGAGTGATCTCTACACCGCGATCGCCCAGATTGCCGCCGAGCGTGGCATTCCTCGCGATGCCGTGCTGCTGTCGATTCAGCAGGCGTTGACATCCGTTTACAAGAAATCAACCGGCTCCGACGAAGAAGTCGTTGTGGAACTCGACCAGACCACGGGCGAAATGCAGGTGGCGGTGCTCAAGTCCGTCGTCGAATCGGTCTCCAACCCGGATACCGAAATCAGTGTCGGCGACGCTCACGAGTACTCGGCGGCCCCAATTATCGGGGACGTCGTAAAGCTCCAGCGAACGCCGGAGAACTTCGGGCGGATTGCGGCTCAAACGGTGAAGCAGGTGGTGCAAACCCGGATTCGCGACTATGAGCGCGAAACGGTCTTCAAGGAATACCAGGACAAGGAAGGCGAGGTCCTCAGCGGTGTCGTCCAGCGAGCCGATAGCCGCGCCGTCATCATCGAACTCGGCAAGGCCGAAGCGGTGATGCCGGCGCGTGAGCAGGTTCCCTCCGAGCGGTACCGCCCCAATCAGCGGGTGAAGGTGCTGTTGACCGAGGTCAACGCCCACGCCCGGGGCCCGCAGCTCATCGTGTCTCGTTCCGATCCTCGCTTGATTCGCCGCCTCTTCGAACAGGAAGTACCGGAGATCCAGACCGGTGCGGTCGAGATCATGGAGATTGCCCGGGAACCAGGGCTGCGATCCAAGGTCGCCGTTGCCGCCCGCCAGGAAAAGGTCGATCCGGTCGGGTCCTGCGTGGGTGTTCGGGGCGTTCGTATCCAGAACATCGTCAACGAGCTCTATGGCGAAAAGATTGACGTCATTGAGTGGTCGCCGGATACGGCGTCGTTCATCTCCAATGCACTCAGCCCGGCCAAGCCAACCAATGTGTCGCTGAATGATTCCGGTGACCAACGGGTTGCGACTGTGATCGTTCCAAGTGACCAAATGTCGCTGGCGATTGGCAAGGAAGGCCAGAACGCGCGGCTGGCGTACAAGCTGACTGGTTGGAGAATCGATATCAAGGGTCCGGAATCCTTGCTCGAAGCCGGCGGAGAGTTCTTCCGCAGTGCCCAGCCGACCACGGCCGATCTCATGCCAGATTTCAGCTGGCAGGGCCGGCAACCGCGTGCGGTTACAGTCGACGGTATGATCGCCATCAGTGGATCCACGTATGGGCCACTCACCGATGACCTCATTCGACGACAGGTCGATGTCGACATCGTCGATGGCGTCGTCGAAGTGTTCTACGAGCGCGACTTGCGCGCCCGATTCAACAAGGAGAGCGGCGCCCGACTGCCGCTCGATGACAGCGAACTGATCGACGAGCCAGAAGAACTCGGTGCGACCAGCGAGCAGCTGTTGTCCTGAAAGGAGGCAGCACATTGAGCATGCCCCTGCCAGACAACAAGCCGCGGCGAAAGAAATCCAAACCGGTACGTGCCAAGCATGTGCCGGTGCGGACGTGTGTTGCCTGCCGTGAGTCCGGTGCCAAGCGCGAACTAACCCGGATCGTCCGAACGCCCGATGGAGAGGTCAGGATCGACCCGACCGGTAAGCTGAACGGACGTGGGGCTTACCTGTGCGGTAAGTCCGGCTGTTGGGAACGCGCAGTTTCCACCCCACTTCTCTCCCGTTCGCTGAATGTGCAATTGACTCAGGAAACTCGTGACTACATCAAGGAATGTGCGGCAGGTCTCACGTCCCTGGGGAGCGTTCGAGATGCTGAAGTGGATTCGAAGGAGCTCGCATAATGACTGATACCTTTGGTAATGCTGGTGGTCGCCGGGGCGGTGGCCGAAATGGTGGTGGCGGACGACGTGGTGGACGACGTGGCGGCGGTGGTGCCCGCACAGTTGCCGTGCGACGAACCGCGCCGGTAGTGCGCGAACCGGTCACGCTGCCTCCAGTGATGTCCGTATCGGAACTGGCAGAAAAGATCGACACAAGCGGCATCGACGTAATTCGGGAGTTGATGAAGTTTGGCATCATGGCCAACCTCAATCAGCAAGTCGATTACGAGACGGCGGCGAAAGTCGCCGATGCGCTCGGTTGGGAAACGAACGAATTGCTCGCCGGTTCCCAACAACCGGAGGACAACTTCGCGAGTCGCAGGCTCGAAAACGATGCCGACCCGGAATCGCGGCAACGCCCCCCAGTGATCACGATCATGGGTCACGTCGATCACGGCAAGACCAAGCTGCTGGATTCCATTCGCTCGGCGAATGTGGCCGAAGGTGAGGCCGGCGGAATAACCCAGCATATCGGCGCCTACCAGGTCGATACCCAGGGTCGAAAGTTGACCTTTCTTGACACGCCCGGTCACGAAGCGTTCACCGCGATGCGTGCCCGTGGCGCCCAGGCAACCGATATCGCAGTGCTTGTGGTGGCCGCCGACGATGGTGTGATGCCCACGACGCGTGAGGCGATTGCGCACATCAGATCTGCCAACGTGCCGCTCGTCGTGGCCGTGAACAAGATCGACCTACCGGCTGCCAACCCGGATCGCGTCAAGCAACAACTTTCGGAAACCGGAGTCATGCCAGAAGAATGGGGCGGTGACGTTCCGTTCGTCGAAGTTTCAGCCAAGGAGCGCCTCGGTCTCGAGGATCTGCTTGAAGTATTGCTGCTGGTCGCCGACGTCAATGAGCTCAAGGCCAACCCGGACAAGGCAGGCAGCGGCGTCGTGGTTGAAGCCCGAGTCGATAGTAGCCGTGGTCCCATCGCGACCCTGCTCGTGCAAAGTGGCTCGCTCAACCTTCGCGATGTCGTCGTCGCTGGTTCGACGTACGGTCGTATCAAGGCCATGTTCGACGACCGCGGCAAGCGGGTCCGGCGAGCTGGTCCAAGCACCCCGGTCGAGATCCTTGGCCTCATGGAAGTGCCCCAGGCAGGCGATACCTTCCTCGTCTATGAAGATGAAAAGGCCGCCCGCCAGCTCGCCGAGCAACGCCAGGCGAGCCGCCGCGTGCAGTCGCTCAACGAGAGTCGACCTGTCAAGCTCACCGAGCTTTTCGACCAGGTGAAGGAAGGCAAGACGGCCGAACTCCGCATCATTCTCAAGTCGGACGTTCAAGGCTCGCTCGGTGCAATCCAGAATGCCTTGCTCAAGCTGAATGAGACGATCGAGGAAGGTGTGACACTCTCCGTTCAGCTGGCGGCCACCGGTATGATTACGGAGTCCGATATCAACCTCGCGGCCACCACCAACAGCATTGTGATCGGCTTTAATGTCCGTCCCGATGTTGCCGCCAAGCGGGCGGCCGACACGGCTGGCGTCGACGTGCGCTTCTACACCATCATCTATGATCTGCTGGATGAGGTGAAGGCAGCCATGACGGGTCTGCTCGCGCCGATCTTCGAAGACGTTACCGACGGCTACGCTGAAGTCCGCGACACCTTCAAGCTCCCAAGCAACGACGTTGTTGCCGGCATGTATGTGCTGGATGGCAAGATCATCCGGAGCTCCCGGGCTCGTGTGTTGCGGAGCGGTACAGTCATGTTCGAGGGGGGCGTTAAGTCACTCAAGCGCTTCAAGGACGATGTCCGCGAAGTCGCGGCCGGCTACGAATGCGGCCTGGGTCTTGATGGATTCAATGATCTTCAGGTCGGTGACCAGATAGAATTCCTCCACCGTGAGGAAGTCGCCCGGACCTGACGCTTGATTGCGTGATCGGGTTTGGCGTGACGGGCGAGGGAGGTGCAGATACCATGACCAGACGCACCAGGCAAGTCGGGGAAATGCTTCGTCAGGAGCTCTCCGACATCATACGCCGCGAAGTGAAAGACCCTCGGATTGGGTTCATGAGCATCACCTCGGTCGATGTGCCCCCTGATCTGCGGTCGGCCCGGGTATACATAAGTGTGCTTGGGACAGACCAGGAGCGATCCGATACGCTGGATGCGCTCCGGTCGGCGGCGAAATTCATTCGCTATCACTTGAAACCTCGTCTGCGCATGCGGCAGATTCCCGACCTGGAATTCCGCGACGATCGCTCGATGGAGTATGCCCAGCAGATCTCCGCAACCCTGCGCGAGATCAAGGCTACGGATGGTCCGAAGAAGGTTGAGGAAGCCACTCCGGATGGAGTAGTCGATTCCGCAAGCGAACCAGGGGCAACGGCATGATTGGCAAGCCCTGGAGGCTGGAAGCGGCCGCAACGGCGGATGCGTTGCGGTTGCTCTCGTCGGCTTCGCTAATTCTCATGCCCACGCACCAGAACGTCGATGCCGATGGCTTGTCATCTCCGCTCGCCATGATGCATGCGTTGCGTCAGCGAGGGATACGGGCAGTGCCCCTGGTGACGGATAGCGTAACCCCAGGGAACCTCCACTTCTTGCCAGGCATTGACGAAGTGCTTGTTTATGGGCGAGATGAATTGCCTGACTACGATGCGCTGTGCCTGATTGACTGCGCCGACCGCAAACGGCTCGGCGGATTCTACAGCGACGATCCAGTGCGATTGACTGGTTCGACTGTCCCAATCGTAAACATCGATCACCACGTTACAAATGACCGCTTTGGCACGGTCAACATCGTCGAGCCGGGTGCGGCTTCGGCCTCGGAGGTCGTTACCGACATTCTGGCGAGCTGGGGCACCGAGCTTACCCGGGAAATCGCGCAGTGCCTCCTTGCCGGGATTTACGGTGACACGCTCGGGCTGCGGACCGAATCCACGACATCGAGGACCATGCGCACCGCCGCCGACCTGGTCGATGCGGGTGCCAATCCCGGACCCGTGGTGGATGCGCTCTTTCGCCTCAAACCGCGCTCTTCTGTCTGTCTGTGGGAACAGGCGCTCCGCAACGTCCGTTGGAGCGGAAGCCTGATCTACACCGAATTGACCCCGGACGTGTTCGGCTCCTGTGGAGCCGCGCCGATTGAGGCCGAGGGATTGGTCAACTTCCTTGTCGGTACCGAAGGCTCCCGGGTAGCCGCCATTCTCTATGCCAATGACGATGGCTGGCGCGTGAGCATGCGGAGTATGCTGCCGGACGTGGATGTCGCGGCGATCGCGGCCGAGTTCGGAGGTGGAGGTCACCCCCGCGCCGCTGGCTGTTCCATCACCGGTGGTGAGCTTGAGCGGGAGCGCTTCGTCATGCGCGTCGCTGAGCTTGCCACTGCGGCCCCGCAGGTTTCCACCAAAGCAACGACCTGATGGCCAGGCATCGCCGCCAGGCGGTTCGGCACGGTTACATCATCGTCGACAAGCCGGCAGGGTGGACGAGTCACGATGTCGTAGCGCGTGTTCGTCGACTTGTCGGCGAACGCCGGGTAGGGCATGCCGGTACGCTCGATCCCGCGGCGGTGGGCGTGCTCCCGGTTGCGGTGGGATTGGCAACGCGGACCGTTGAGTACCTCGCCGACTCATCCAAGGCCTATCGTGCGTGGATCACGTTCGGCATCACGACGGACAGTGCCGATCGGGACGGAATGATAACCTCTATCTCGGATCCGTCGAATCTCAGCCTGGACGTGATCTCTGCGGCGCTCGACGTATTCCAGGGCGAAATCTTCCAGCGGCCACCGATGCACTCGGCGATCAAGGTGGAAGGCAAGCGCCTCTATGAGCTGGCACGATCGGGCGTAGAGATCGATGTCGAGCCGAGACCGGTGACGATCCACGACCTCCGCATCGTCGACTGGACCTCGCCGGTGCTCTGCATCGATGTAGAGTGCTCCAAAGGGACGTACATCCGATCGCTGGCCCGTGACCTCGGTGCTGCTGTGGAAACTGGCGCCCACCTTTCCCACCTCGTGCGGACCCGGTCCGGGCCATTCGATATTTCCAATGCAGTGACCTTGAACGAACTGGAACATCTGTTGGCACAAATGACGTGGGATCAGGTTGCATATCATCCTGATTGGTCCATGCAGCATCTGACCGCTCTCGTGCTGGGCCCGGAGCAGGCGATTGACTGGGGGCACGGCAAGCCCGTGTGCCTGGATACTCTCGATGACCTCACGTCAATCATTCGCGCGTATGATGCACAAGGTAGATGGCTGGGCGCCGGTGATTATGACCCAGCAGCCGGAACTGTCAAACCTGTCAAAGTCATACCAACGGAGCTTCAATCGTCGTGACGCACACACTTTCATGGCCACTTTCGGGCTCTTTTGGCGGACGACACGTGGTTTCGATTGGGACCTTTGATGGCGTGCATCTGGGGCATCGGTATCTGCTCCAACGTGCGGCGGAACGCGCCTTGGAGCTCCGGCTGCCACTATTGGTGGTGACATTCGAACCCAACCCGGCCCAGGTCATCCGGCCTGACCGGTTTCGCGGCAGGCTTACCACGCCCCAGCAGAAACTGGACCTGCTTCGGGGGGCTGGCGCCGGGGAAGTGATCGTGGTGCCATTCACGGTGGAGCTTATGCGAGAATCGCCGGAAACGTTTCTGGGTCACCTTGTCGCAGTAACCGAACCGGCGGAAGTGTGGGTTGGCGAAGAGTTCGCACTCGGGCACAATCGAAGCGGTGATATTGCCCGCTTGACCGAGATCGGCTCCGGAATGGGTTTTGCCCTCAGGGCGGTCCCCAGGCGTGAATTCGACGGTCAGATTGTCAGCAGTAGCCGGATCAGGCAATTCGTGCTCGATGCGTTGCCGGAGGAGGCGGAGCGGCTTCTGGGATATCCGTACCGTATATCGGGCGAGGTGGTCAGGGGTGCCCAGATTGGCCGTACCATCGGTTTCCCAACCGCTAACGTCGTGCCGCCCCCTCATCTCGTCCAGGTACCCGATGGTATCTACGCGACGCTCGCCATGATCGAGGGCGAAGATCGTACGATGGATGCCATGACCTACATCGGTACGCGCCCAGCCCTGAACACGGGAGACCGCTTGATCGAAACCAATATCCTCGATTTCGATGGTGACCTGTACGGTCTCAATCTGCGCTGCGACTTCCTGAAGCGATTGCGGCCAGATGCCACCTTCGATTCGGTAGACGCACTCGTGGCCCAACTAGGCCGGGACGAAGGCGAAGCCCGGAACGTCTTAGCGTCGTATCATCATCGGTAGCAGGATCAGCGGTCCCGCGGCTTTGCGGATGTGGACCGGTGTCGTTTTCCATGGTAATCTTAACCAGTGTCGTCGCTGGCATGTCGTCGGTCATTCAGCACCGACGTTTTTTGTGTGTCCAGCGCGAAGAGGCCGCAGTTCAGGAGGCGAGCTATTTCCAGACCAGTACAAACTCGCGTGAACGAACGTATTCGTATCCGCGAGGTGCGACTTATTGATGATGAAGGTGCACAAATCGGCATTATTCCTACTCGGGATGCGCTCGAAATGGCACGGGAGAAGGGGTTGGACCTCGTCGAGGTCGCGCCGAATGCTTCTCCCCCGGTATGCCGATTGATGGATTACGGCAAGTTCCGCTACGAGCAGAGCCGCAAGGAACGTGATTCCCGCCGTAACCAACATGTGACCAAGCTTAAAGAAGTCCGGGTCGAGCCCAAGATCGGCAAAGCTGATCTGGAGACGAAGGGCCGCCAGGCAGCGCGCTTCCTCGATGGTGGCGACAAGGTGAAGTTGACTGTCCTCTTTCGGGGCCGGTCCATCACCCACCCGGAACTTGGCCGCGACTTGCTCGACCAGCTCCAGGTGCTGCTCCAGGATCACGGCACGATCGAACAGACTCCACGCATGGAAGGACGGACCATGACCATGTATATGGCGCCGTCTCGCCAGCGCCCGGTTGGAACAGAACGAGAGGATCAGGAGACGCATGGGCAACAAGAAGGCGACGCTCAAGACGCATAAGGGTGCGAAGCGGCGATTCAAGATCACCGCCACGGGCAAGATCATGCATGCGAAGGGGATGAAAAGTCACCTTCGCCGGAAGAAGGCGCCTCGCGTGAAGCGCCAGTTCGACCGGATGCTGGTCATGGATGAGACGACGACTGGTCGCGTGAGGCGACTGTTGCCGAACGGGTAATTCGTGCAAAGCGGTGCAACAGGGTTGCCACGGCGACCTGACCGTTAGCGATACAAGGATGCAAATATGGCTCGTGTCAAGCGTGGTGTAGCAGCACATCGTCGCCACCGCAAGGTTCTACTTCAGGTCAAGGGGCATCGCGGTACGCGAAACCGTCTCTACAAGCGTGCTCATGAGTCCATGATGCGCGCGCTTCAGTATGCGTATCGTGACCGCCGCAACCGGAAACGCGCCATGCGACGGCTCTGGATTCAACGCATCAATGCCGCCAGCCGTTTGAACGGCCTTACGTACAGTCGTCTGATCCAGGGCCTGACGATCGCTGGCGTAGCTGTTGATCGCAAGATCATGGCGGACCTAGCTGTGCGCGACGAAGAAGCGTTTGCCGCACTCGTGACTGTCGCCAAACAGTCGCTCCCCGCAGCGTAGGCACCGGGTTCGCCCGAGTGAGTTTCGAACCATCCGAGGTCATAACCAGCGTCCACAATCCGGGCATCAAGCAGGCACGCTCGCTCCTCCGCCGCAAAGGGCGATCCGAGGAGCGGGCGTTCCTTGTGGAGGGCACCCGAGCGTTGACGGACATGATGGCCAGTGGCGCGGCTCCCTCGCTCGTCTATGCTCGGGACACGCCGGACGATCGTGCACTCGTGGACGATATGGCCCCGCCATGTTCCGTGCGATATGTCAGCCCCGACGTTTTCGCTGGCCTGTCCGATGTTCCTCACCCTCAGGGAATTGTTGCGGTCGTTCCGATGTCGGAGGTAACGGCGGAACCACGATTCGACATCTGGCGCGATGACCTTATCCTGGTGGCGGACGGCGTGCGTGATCCGGGCAATCTGGGGACGCTGCTGCGGTCCGCTGCCGGCACAGGGGTCACCGAGGTGCTGGTCACCCCCAATTCTGTGGACCCCTACAACCCCAAATGTGTGCGTTCGGCTATGGGCGCACACTTCCTCGTCAGTCTCCGGCAAATGACCATGGCACCGCTCATGGAGTACCTTTCCGGCCTGGATGCAATCATTGTTGCCGATGCCAATGGCGCCGACAGCTATGACTCGGCGCCGTGGAATCGGTCATGCGCGATAATCGTGGGCAGCGAGGCATTTGGTCCAAACCCGGCTCTCGTCGATCTTGCCACGGCATACGTACGCATTCCTCTGGCCAGAAACCTTGAAAGTCTTAACGCTGGCGTGGCAGGATCACACTTGGTTCTCGAGGCAGCCCGACAGCGACGACTCGCTGCATCGCTCCAGGAACCGGCTTAGCGGCCATCCCACGAAATAGAGGGTTCGTGCGGACAGGTCGACGAAATTGATTCGTTGTATCAATGTGTCCAACTCCAACCCGTCGCAGGGAGTTGTTCACGAAGGGGGTTTCCCAACGTGCGCAAGCAGGATCTCGTTCGAGAGGTGGCTGAGGCCACAAGCCAGAATGAAGCAGCCAGTACGAAGGCGGTCAACGCGGTGTTCACCGCGATCGAGAAGGCATTGGCCGATGGTGACGAAGTGACCATTAGCGGGTTTGGTTCGTTCAAGGTGGTGGAGCGCTCCGCCCGCCAGGGAAGAAACCCGCAGACCGGTGACCCGATCACGATCGATGCCCGAAAGAGCCCAGTTTTCCGGCCCGGTACCCAGCTGAAGCGGGCCGTGGAATAGCGCGGCACACGGCGAAGTGGAAGAAGGGGCGGTCCCGGCCGGGACCGCCCCTTTTGTGCAATGAGGCCGACGAGAGAATCGGTCGACCCGCAACACAATCGTCACGATCACTTGAAATGACGTCGCGCCGAGCGCAAGACCCTCCTTTCGGTCACGCGACAGTGGAGTCTATAGCCACGCTCAGCGGCTCGGCCGGTACCTTGGCGATACGTTCAGCGATGCCTCCAGCCAAATCATATTGGGCTGCCCGGGCGCCAACTGACACGGCGTTCTCGATTGCTCTCGCTGATGATCGTCCGTGGGAAATGATGACCGCGCCGTTCACGCCGAGGAGCGGGGCGCCACCGATCTCCGCGTAGTCAATTTTCGAGCGGAGTGATCGAAAGGCGGGCCGCAGTACGAACGCGGCGAGTTTGCGGGGGATCGTCGATGTCATCTCTTCGCGCAACAGGTCCATCAGGAACATTGCTACGCCTTCAGCGGTCTTCAGGGCCACATTGCCGGTGAATCCGTCAGTTACCACGATATCCACCGTGCCCATGGTGACATCCTTGCCCTCGACGTTGCCGACGAAGTTGAGGTCGTCGCGCGCCGCCAGAAGCAGATGCACCTGTTGCACCAGCGCGTTACCCTTGGTTGGCTCTTCGCCGTTGCTCAGCAGGCCAATCGTCGGGTTCTTCACGTTGAGGATGCGCTCGACATAGACCTCGCCCATTTCCGCGAACTGAACAAGATTCGACGGCTTGGGATCGGTGACGGCGCCAAGATCCAGCAGGAGCGATTTCCCTTTGACGGTTGGGATGTACGATGCAATCGCCGGTCGCTCGATACCCCTGACACGGCCCAGCACCAGTAGCGAGGCAGCCATGACCGCTCCACTGTTGCCAGCTGAGATCATCGCATCTGCCTTGCCGTCGGCCATGAGTCGTAGGGCGACATTGATACTGCTTTGGGGTTTGCGGCGCACGGCTTGGGCGGGGTGGTCAGCCATCGTAATCACGTCGGTCGCTTCGACGATCTCGATGTCGACACCTGTCGTCTTGACGAGGCCAAGCCCGGCTTCAATATCGGATACATTACCGACGAGGAGAACCTTGGCACGCTGGGCACGGGCACCCGCCAGTGCACCGTCGATGATAACGGCCGGACCGTTGTCTCCCCCCATTGCGTCCACTGCGATCCGAATGGCCATGGGCGATCCTCGGTATGCCTGAGCACGAAGGTGGTGAAAATGTGGTGGGCATCAGTCTGGATGCCCACCTCGTTCCAGCCTAGAGATCGAGATTTTGCACGTCACGCGCGTGCGTCAGGATGTACTTCTTGCGCGGCGGCACTGCGGCGCCCATCAGCATATCGAACGTTTCATCCGCGCGCACGCCGTCCTCGATCGTCACCTGCACCAGCGTTCGCTGGGTCGGATCCATCGTGGTCTCCCAAAGCTGGTCGGGATTCATTTCACCGAGACCCTTGTATCGCTGGAGATCGGCTTTTTGGGGGTTGGCCTTGAGATTGGCCTGCAGCTCGGCTTCGTTGTACACCCACGCTTCGTCCTTGCCGCGCTTGACGCGATAAAGGGGCGGCTGGGCGGCGTAGACGTGTCCGTTGATGATGAGCTGCTCCAGGTGGCGATAGAAGAACGTTAACAACAGCGTGCGGATGTGCGCGCCATCGACATCGGCATCGGTCATGATAATGATGCGGTTATAGCGGAGCTTGGAAATATCGAACTGTTCGCCGATGGACGTGCCAAGCGCGGTCACCAACGTGCGGATTTCGTTGTTCTGCAGCATCTTGTCGAGCCGGGCCTTCTCGACATTCAGGATTTTGCCCCGGATTGGAAGGATTGCCTGGAACCTCCGGTCGCGGCCTTGCTTGGCGGAACCACCGGCAGAATCGCCCTCGACGATGAACAGTTCCGATCGCGCCGGGTCACGTTCCGAGCAGTCCGCGAGCTTCCCCGGCAGGCTGAAGTTATCCAGCCCGCCCTTTCGCTGCACGAGTTCCCGGGCCTTGCGAGCGGCCTCCCGGGCGCGAGCGGCGTTCAGGCACTTCTCAATGACGCGCCGCGCAACCTGCGGATTCTCTTCGAGGTAGGCCCCCAACGCTTCGTTGACGACGGATTGGACCGCACCGGCCATTTCCGCGCTGCCAAGCTTGCCCTTGGTCTGCCCCTCGAACTGGGGATCTTCCAGCTTGACTGACACGATGGCAGTGAGCCCCTCTCGAACGTCATCGCCCGAGAGCGCCTCATCGTTCTTCATGAAGCCGTTTTTCTTGGCGTAATCGTTGATCGTCCTGGTCAACGCCGATTTGAACCCGGAAAGATGGGTCCCACCATCAATGGTGTTGATATTGTTGACATAGGTATGGGTAGATTCGCCGAAGGTGTCGTTGTACTGCAACGCAACCTCGACCGCGCCGGCCGAGGTTTCTTTTGAAACGTAGAACGGCCGGTCATGGACCACGTTGCGGTTTCGGTTGAGGTGACGTACGTAGGAGACGATGCCACCTTCGAAGTAGAAGGTCATTTCCTGGTCGATACGGTCGTCAGCGATCGTCAAGGTCAGGCCGCGTGTGAGGTAGGCCCATTCCCGGAACCATTGCACAATGAAATCGTAGTTGTAATCATGTCCAACGTTGAAGATTTCCGAATCGGCGAAGAACCGCGTGGTCGTCCCGTGTGAGTCACGGTCGGTCTTGCCGACGACGGCGACTGGGCCCTTGGGTTTGCCACGCGCGTACGACTGTTGATAGACCTTGGTGTCGCTTTCCTTCACCACGGTGACTTCACACCACTCGGAAAGCGCGTTGACCACCGAGGCGCCGACCCCGTGGAGCCCACCTGAAACCTTGTAGCCACCGCCGCCAAATTTGCCACCGGCGTGGAGCGTGGTCATGATGACCTCGAGCGCCGACTTCTTGGATTTGGTATGCGTGTCGACCGGAATGCCGCGTCCGTTGTCGGACACGGTGACAACATTATCCTTGCCGATCTTGCAGACAATCGTGTCGCAGACGCCGGCGAGAGCTTCGTCGACCGAATTGTCGACCAACTCGCGGATCAGGTGGTGCAGTCCCCGGGAATCGGTGCTGCCAATGTACATGCCGGGCCGTTTGCGGACGGCCTCCAAGCCTTCGAGCACCTGGATCTGGTCAGCCCCGTAGGCCACCGCGGCTTCCTTCGGACGATTCGATTTGTTTGGGCTTGCGACAGCCATGGTGCGGTCTCCTTGCCGGTAGATGAACGGAGGCTATGATCGCCTCATTGATGGGAATAGTCGGGGAGTAGTCAGCGGCCTCGGTAGCCGGGCGCGATCGTGGAAGAACATCATGCTCGCAATGGAAAGCCCGGTTCCGAGCACGGCGTTAACGATGAGGGCAATCACGATCCCTGGCGGGTTCTCGACGATCACGCCCCATACATGCAGGAGTCCGGTGGCGATCAGCAACGAGGCGGCGGCAAACCGCCAGCTTTGCGGGAAGTTGAGACTGGCCACCGCGTAGCTCATCCTTGCGGCGTGGATCGGACCCACCCGATAGATGAACATGGCGTCGAGCAGGAAAAACGTGTACAGGGCTCCGATGCTCCCGACGACGAACAGTGCCAGGGAAAGCACAGCGATCAGGTTGATCCCGATGAGCGTCAGCAACTGGGCGGCGATGATTGCAGGGATTCCCAGAATCAGGATGCCTCCCAGTACGATCCCTACGAGGGTGACCACCCGGAGCCAGCCAAATGCGACATCCCTGAAAAAAACGCCGGGTGTCATCCCACCACCGCGAACGGCGTGGGCGATCGGCACCTTGAACAGTGCAATCAGCAAAGTCGCGCCGATGAAAAGCAGCACGCCCAGGCCAGCTACCCCGAACCCATGGTCCGGCGTCACGCTTTGGCCGAGGCCCTGTCCCCAATCGTCATACATGTTCGAGCGATCCACGCCGCTGGTGAGCGCTGGAGCCAAAGTCCCAAGCATCAGGCCAAGGAGCGTTTCGTTGGACAATCCGGAAAAGACCGACGGAGTCAGGCTGGCGATCACGTCATTGACCCGGAGGCCTTCGCCCACACGTCCAAGTTCCTCGGCTGCCGCCGGACCATTGTTCCCGCCCTGTTCGGACATCAACTCCTGGAGTGGTTCAATCAGGGCACTTGGATAGATCTGCACACCGAGCCAGGCCCAAAGATCGACCAGCAGCGGAAGGATGAACAGATAAGGTTGAGCCAGCACCAGCGAAAAGCCGGCGGCAAGGGTTTCGAGTACCCCGGAAACGTCGTTCGGGGTTCCGTTCTTGGTTCGAGCCGCCGGGCGGCGATTCAGGTTGTTCACGAAAGCCCTATCACATCCAGTCCTGCTTCATCGAAACCAAGGTGGTGTCCCAGTTCATGGAGCACCGTGATCCGAATCTGATCCTCGAACTCGCGGCGTGAGCCACAGGCCCGTTCAAGCGGACCAGCAAATATAATGATGCGATCAGGAGTCACGAGTGAGTAGGACGTACCGCGATCGGTGCGCGGGATCCCCTGATACAGGCCGAACAACTCGTCACCGTCATCTGCGTCGGTATCTTCGAAGTGTTCGGGGAGTGGTTCTTCTTCCACAACGATGGCAACGTTGTCGATAAGTTGCCGAACGTCTGCCGGAAGTTCGCGAACGACCCGTGAAACGAGCGAATGAAAGCGTTGGAGTCGTGCTTTTCGGGCCACGTTTCGAGTGCTGCGAACCATGCCTAATTTTACCAGAATCACGCCGGTTTCACCATGCTTTGAATGCCGAATCGCACCTTTTGCACGGTGATCTTAACTGATCCCTGACGGGCCCGGTCAGTCTTGCGGACCGGGTGACGTGATTGTGGCGGAGAGGATGTCGCGACCGATCGTGACGGCATCGGCAAGCCCGCCACTGCCCTGTTCGAGCACCACGGCGACGGCGTACCGGGACCCGCTTTCGCCGATGAATCCGATGAACCATGAGTGGGCCGACCCGTCGCCGGTTTCGGCGGTCCCGGTTTTGCCGCCAACGGTGTAGCCATCCACCTGAGCCCGTGTCACCGTGCCGTTCTCGACGGCGTTGACCATCATCCCTTCGACCTGCGATGCGGTTTCCGGTGAGATTCCACCCAGCCAGCGGGCCGGATCTGTTTCCCTGGTGGCCCGGCCGTTTTCATCCACCACGGCATCGACCAGGTAGGGCTGCATCATTTCGCCATCATTGACGTACATCGCCGTTACGATGCACATGTGGAGCGGCGTCACCAGTAACTGGCCCTGCCCGAATGCCGTGTCGGCCACGGCGTTGTCGTCTTCGAGAAATTCTCGCGAACCGGCGATCTGGCTTTCAGCCACCGGCAAATCGAACGGAATCTCCTCGCCAAAGCCGAGAGCCTGGCCTGAGTTCCATAGGTCGTTGCCGCCGATCCTGAGACCGATTTGGGCGAACACCACGTTCAGCGACCAGGCGATCCCTTCACGGACCGTCCACTGGTCGCGGGAAGCGTCGGGCCGGTTGTTCTCGATCAGGATCCGGCCGTCGATGTTCAGCGCACCATTATCCTCGAACACCTCATCCGACTCGATCAATCCAAGTTCGAGCCCGATCGCGGCAGTTATCGTCTTGAACGTCGAGCCCGGGGTGAAGAGGCCGAGGGTGGCCCGGAGCACCAGCGGTGCGTCATCGTTCTCGATGAGGCTTTCCCAATACTCGCTCGCCTCGTCACTCTCCTTGGTGCTGGCGGTGAAAATCCGGTTCGGGTCGTAGTTGGGATTGCTCGCGAGCACGATGACTTCACCGGTCTCGGCATCCATGACCACCACCGACCCATTGCTGGTACCCATGAGGTTCATGGCCTGCTGTTGCAAACCTCTGTCGAGCGTCAACCGGAGATCGGCGCCCTGCTGCGGCCGGTTGAGCAAGCTGTTGAGGGTTCGGTCGAGCGGTTCGTTACCCATCTCCCCGGTCAGTTCATCGTTGAACGCCGATTCGAGTCCGGCTGATCCGTAGAGTAATGGTGAGTAATAGCCGGCGACGTAACTTGTCGCTGGATCGGGATAGGTGCGGATGTAGATGTCACCTTCTCGTTCGGTCTCCGCAATGACGGCGCCGTTGCGGTCGAAGATTTCGCCGCGTTCGATCGACAGCTCGCTCGTCGCGACGCGGGGGTTCCCGAGGATCTCGCCGTCGGGGGCAACCGCCGTCCGGGAGTAGGTGACATCGCTGTCGACGATCTGGACCCGGACCAGCTGGACACTGAGCATGATGAAGACCGTCGCAAGCACGAGCGTGGTTTGGATCAACGACCGGTTGAAGGTGGGCAATCGCTGAGGCAGGCGGATTCGGGAGGCAATGAGCAGCAAGACCCAGGCGCCAACCAGCACGAGCAACCACTGGTTGCTCGTGAGCCGATCGGTGAAGACGAGTGCAAGGCCAAGTATTGCGAATGCGGTGAACCCGGCGAATGTAGTGATAATCTGCATTAGTCAAACGTCTTTCGGGTCAACCGCGCCTGGGCAGGCTGGAAATGTGCAGGAGGAGCCCGATCAGCGCAAAATTACTGAGCAGGGAGCTGCCACCGTAGGAGATGAAGGGGAGGGTAATCCCGGTCAGTGGGATGATCCGGATCACGCCACCCACGATGATGATCGTCTGGAAGGCGATGATCGATGTCAGGCCGGCAGCCAAAAGCTGGGCAAAGCCGTCACGAGCGCGTAGGCCAACCGTGAAGCCACGAACCGTCAGCAAGAGGTACATCGTGAGCAGGGCTAGGGTCCCCAATAATCCGAGTTCCTCACCGATCGCGGAGAAGATGTAGTCGGTTTCCACAGCGGGGATGTACCAGGGTGAACCCTGGGCAAACCCCGTGCCGAGGATTCCCCCACTCGACAGGGCGTAATCGGACTGGATCGGTTGATAACCCGCGATGAATGGGTCCTGCCAGGGATCGAGCCAGTTCTGGACTCGAATCTCGACCCGAGCAAAGGCCCGCCACGCCCCGAAGCATGCCAGGGCAAAGGTGACGACGCCGATCGATACGTAGATTGGCCGCCCGCTGGCGAGGTAGAGCATGGTCAGGAAGACGGCGAAGAACATGAGCGCCGAGCCAAGATCGTTCAGGATCACCAGTGTCAGGAGCGACGCGGCCCACATCAGCCCCATCGGCACCAGGTAGGGAATCGGTGGCAAGGATACGCGGCCCAGCTGCCAGCTAGACCCAAGGAGTTCACGCTTGTCATCGAGGTATCCGGCGAGGAAGATGACCAGCGTGATCTTGACGATTTCACTGGGCTGGATCTGGATTGGACCGGCCGCGATCCAGAGTTTGGCGCCACTACCCGCCGGTCCCGTACCAACCACGAACGTTGCCGCCTGTAACGCCAGGCTGATGAGCAACCAGGTGTATTTGTAGCGCTTCAGCCAGACCATGACATTCATCGGGCCCGCGAGCATGACGATCAGCCACAGGACGGCCAGGCCTGTGACCAGGAACAGGAGTTGACGCTGGGCCAGGGTCGCATAGCCGGGGTTGAGCGCGGTGAGATCAGGATGAAGGCGCTGGATCATCAGGATCCCGATGACGGAAAGCGTCGCCACCAGCGGCAGGATAACCTGATCTCCCCGGAATCCGCGGATTCCGAAGGTGAGGCTCATGGCGAGTACCGCCGCCGCAAAGGCCAGGCTCACCCAGATGTCGCTCCACGACCAGGCGACCTGCCCCGTCGGAACGAGGAAGATCATGAGCAGGCCCACGACCGCGAGCAACGCTGGTGGCAACAGGAGTCTGAATTCGGTCAGTCTGAGCGTGGGCCGGTACCGTGCACGCATGTGTCTCTATGTTTCCGTGGCGGACTTGTGTCGCCGAAGAATGGCAACCCGGGCCGCGGCGTCTTCGGACACGTGTTCGGGTGAAGTAATGACCGCGCCCTCCAGGGCGTTCCGGCACGCCGATTCGCAGGCCGTCAAACCGGAACGGGCAAGTCGCCTGACAACTTCCTGGCCCGTCGCCACATTCTCGGCTAGAACGCGCTGGACCAGGCTAACGGTTACATCGTCTTCGGACTCATGCCAAACATCGTAGTCGGTCACCATCGCCAGGGTTGCGTAGCAGAGTCCCGCCTCGCGCGCCAGGCGCGCCTCGGGCATGGCCGTCATGCCGATGATTGATGCGCCCCAGGACCGGTAGAGGTTCGATTCCGCCCGGGTCGAAAATTGCGGCCCCTCGATGCAGAGGTACGTCCCGCCGAATGCTGCCTGCTCCGTCACGGCTGTCACATGCCGGTAGACGTCCTGGCGGAACGCGTCACAAAACGGGTCGGCCATACCGACGTGGGCAACGACACCATCTGTAAAGAACGATCGTGGGCGGCCATCTGTTCGGTCGATGATCTGGTCCGGAACCACAGCCGTCCTCGGGGGAAGCGATTGCTGAAGACTTCCGACGGCACTGACGCTCAGGATGTGGTCGGCGCCGAGGGAATGGAGGGCCAGAATATTTGCCCGATACGGCACCTCGCCGGGCGAGTAGATATGGCCGCGCCCATGCCGTGCGATAAAGGCAAGGGTTGTTTCACCGAGCAATCCCAGGACGACGGGCGAGCTTGGCAGGCCGAACGGGGTCTCGATTACGATCTCCTTTACGTCTTCGAGTCCCGGGAGGTCGTACAGGCCGCTTCCTCCAATGATTCCGAGAACAGGCATTGGCACACAACCTCCGGGCGATCGAACGGATGACAACAAGATCATGTGCCCGCATGGTACCCTTGCCTCCTGACTTCCCACAAACCGTGCCTCGATTAGCTTGTTTGTGAGCGCATTTCCGTGCGTGCTATACTGACCTTTAGGCTAGGCCGCGATCTACGGCGCATGCCTTCTCCCGGTCACGATTACAATACGGCCTGATTCAGGCCCGAGGAGGCTCCGCCAGCATGGCGTTGCAACGAGCACAAAAAGACGACATCATCGCCTCAACGCGAGCCCACGACACCGATACGGGTTCGCCCGAAGTGCAAATTGCCCTGTTGACCGAACGTATCAACGGGCTGACCTCGCACTTGCGGTCTCATCGGCAGGATCATCACTCCCGCCGCGGTCTCCTGAAGCTTGTCGGTCGCCGTCGCCGGTTGCTGGCGTATCTGAGCGAAAACGACATCGAGCGGTACCGGGCCACGATTGCCCGTCACGGGCTCCGCAGATAGGCTGCAGTGCGCGAGTGTTCGACTCGTCGTTTTCGGTCCGACCAAACCAGAAAGCGCAGTGAAGCGGCGCGCCCGGAACCACGTGGTTCTGGGCGTTGCTGTGTCCGCGCCCAGACGTCAGGTGTCGGGTGAAGACATGATATAGGTCGGGAAGGCCACAAGGGCGGCCCTGCTGGAAATCCCCTACCTGAATGGTGGGATTTGACACGGGAAAGGAGTGGATTTCACATTGACGGGTCGCGCTGGAGCGGTTGAGGTATTGGAGTGGTTCGCGGTGAACGCGGCGGTCCCCTCCAGTTCCTCCATCGTCCAGGACCCTTTTCAGGTGGAGAGCGAGACGATGTCCTCCCCCAACATGCCGCACAGTCCATGGAGAATGACATGACGATTCCTGATACAGTCCAACAAAACATCAAAACAGTTTCAACCGAGATCAATGGCCGCACCCTGACGCTTGAAACCGGCCGCATTGCCGGCCTGGCGATGGGTGCTGTTACCGTGCAGTACGGTGATTCGATCGTCCTCACCACCGTTGTCGGTGAGAAGGAGCAAAAAGCCGATCTGCCGTTCTTCCCACTCACCGTCGACTATGAAGAGCGGATGTTCGCCGCCGGCAAGATCCCCGGCGGCTTCCCCAAGCGCGAAGGTCGTCCAACAGAGAACGCAACTCTCGCTGCCCGGCTGACCGACCGGCCTATTCGCCCACTCTTCCCCAAGGGTTACCGGGCTGAGGTCCAGGTTATGACCACGGTCCTCTCCGCCGATCAGGAGAACGATCCGGACATTTTGTCCGTGATCGGTGCGTCCGCCGCGTTAAGCCTCTCGCCGATTCCATTCGATGGACCGGTGGGCGCGGTTCGCATGGGATTCGTGGATGGCGAACTGGTCGTCAATCCAACATTTGCCGATCTGAACGCGAGCACGCTGGACATGGTCGTTGCCGGTACCGACGACGCGATCATGATGGTCGAGGGGCAATCGAAGCAGATCTCCGAAGAGCACATGCTTCAGGGCATCGAGCTGGCGCACGAGAACATCCGGAAGATCGTTGAACTCCAGCACCAGCTAGTGTCGATGATCGGTGTCGAAAAGTGGACCTTCACGCCGCCAGTGGCCAACCAGGAACTCAAGGCCGAGCTCGAAGCGTTCCTGGGTGACCGGATGCGGACCGCTGTCCGCAACGCCAACAAGGTCGTACGCCTCGAAGAGACGGATGAGCTTCAGTCCGCGGCGATCGCCCATCTCACCTCTGCCGGTGAAGGCGAGGAGCCGAAGTACAAGCTCGTCGACGTCAAGGACGCCTACGAGAGCCAGTTGAAGCGTGAAGTCCGGAGCGGGATCCTCGAAGAGGGCATTCGCCCGGATGGCCGTGCCAACACCGAGATCCGTCCGATCTGGATCCAGATCGGCTACCTGCCGCGGGCGCATGGTTCGGCGATCTTCACCCGGGGCCAAACCCAGGTGGTGACGGTGGTCACCCTCGGCTCGACAGCCGAAGAGCAGCGGCTTGATTCGATCAGCCCGGAAACCAGCAAGCGTTACATTCACCACTACAACTTCCCGCCGTACAGCGTCGGCGAGGTGCGGCGATTGCGCGGCACCAGCCGACGCGACATCGGCCACGGTTCATTGGCCGAAGGCGCCCTGGTCAACATGATTCCCAGCGTGGAGGATTTTCCGTATACGCTTCGCCTCGTTTCAGAGGTCGTGAGTTCGAACGGCTCGACGTCGATGGCAAGTGTCTGTGGCTCGACCTTGGCGTTGATGGATGCTGGGGTTCAGATCGAAGCACCGGTGGCCGGTATCGCAATGGGGTTGATCACTGACCCGCTCACTGGCAAGTTCGCCGTCCTGAGCGACATCCAGGGCATGGAAGACGCTCTCGGTGATATGGACTTCAAGGTCGCGGGTACCGAAACTGGTGTGACCGCAATCCAGATGGATATCAAGGTCAAGGGCATCACGATTGACGTCATGCGCCAGGCGCTCGAGCAGGCGCATGTGGGCCGCGCCCATATCCTGGGCAAGATGGTCGAAGCGATTGACGCCCCACGAACCGAAATGTCGAAGTTTGCTCCGCAGGTGCACCGCATCAAGATCGCGACCGAAAAGATCGGCGCGGTCATTGGCCCAGGCGGCAAGATGATCCGCTCGATCCAGGAAGAGACCGGCGCCAAGATCGACATCGCCGATGACGGTACCGTGTCGATTTCTGGCAACAACCCGGATGGCGTTGAACTGGCCAAAACCCGTATCCTCGGTCTCACCGAAGAGATTAAGGTTGAGCGTGGTGAAACCTACACCGGCAAGGTGGTCAGCATCATGCCCTACGGTGCGTTCGTCGAATTGGTCCCGGGCCGCGATGGCCTGGTCCACATTTCCGAACTGTCGGACGATCCCGAAATTCGTATCGAACGAGTCGAGGAGGTTGTCAATCTCGGTGACGAAATCAAGGTGATGGTGACCGAAGTCGCGCCAAGCGGAAAGGTTAGCCTCTCCCGCCGCGC
>JALZMD010000005.1 GCA_030858375.1 Chloroflexota bacterium | reverse complement strand
TGGAGGAACGCCCCATACGGCGCCGACTCCTCGATTCGGTCCCCCTCGTGCCAAAGGCAGATTGCGGCCCCATCCGGCGGCACCTTCGAGAAGGCCGCATCGAGGTCCACCTCACCAAGCAGGCCATCGTCGATGCCCACGATCCAGAGCGCGCCCCGGTCAGTGTCGACACAAACCGCCTCGTTGGTGAGAATCCTGATCCCGGCTGCCTCTAGCGGGGGGACGACCCGCTCGCGAATGTTGGAGAGGTCATGGTTGCCCATCACACCCCATACACCAAACCGCGCGGCCGCCGCCATCCGGCCCAGCACCGGTGCGGCGCTGGCCATGAAGCGGGGCGATTCGCAGATGTAGTCACCTCCGAACAGCACGAGATCCGGTTCGATCGCTTCCAGACTCCTGGCGACGGGTTCGATATCCGACGCCGCAACGTGCGGCCCGACGTGAGTGTCCGTCACGAAGGCAATCGTCAGGCCGGCCAGGTTTCGGTGCTTGCGGGGCACCCGGACCACGACCTGCTTAACCTGTGCACGGTACGGTGAAACAAATCGCGCGCGCCAGGCTATCACCATGCCGACGATCCACCCAGCTGCGATCAACCAGGCCAGGCTACCTCGCACATGCCGATTCCTCATGACATCCCGATCATCGCGGTCAACGCGAGGCCAATGCTCGCCAGCGCCCCGTAGACCAGATGAAGACCGGCCGAGCGCCGCACGAGCAGGTTGAGTTTCGACGGCGCCGTTTCCACCGCGATTTCGCAAGTTAGTCGCAATGCGATCGGGAACGCGACGAAGACGAAGAGAATAGGCCAGGATGCTGAATCGAGCATGACCATCGCCGTTGCGCAAACGAATGGAACGAAGACGAGGAATGCGTACTCGATCGTCGCCGCGTGTCTCCCAAGCAGGTTCGCCAGGGTCCTCTTCTGCTGGCGCCGGTCGGAATCGATGTCACGCACGTTGTTGGCATGGAGGAAACCAGCTGAGAGCAGACCCATCGCCGTTGCCAGCAGCAGCGCCTCGATCGTCGCCGTGCCAGTGTGGACATAATAGGCACCGGTCACCATCCCGATCCCCATCGCCATGAAGACGGTGAGTTCGCCGAGCGCGTAGTAGGCGAGCGGGAACGGCCCACCGGTGTAGAGGAAGGCAGCGGCGGCACTGGCGACCGCGATCCAGAACACCACTTCCCCAACGGAGGCAATGATCGGCAGCGCCGCAATCAACGCCCCGGTGAAACAGAACGCGATGCCGAGCCGGAGATCTCCGTGCGTCAGGACACCCTGCTGGAGGGCCCCGCCCTGACCCAGAGTTTCGTCGCTATCCACGCCGCGGACGTCGTCGAAGTAATCATTGGTCAGGTTGCAGGCGGCGTGGGTCAATACCGACGCGATCAGCATCAGGAGGAGGAAACCCCAGCGCACTTCGCCGTCGACCAGCGCCAGGGCCGTCGCCGCCACGATCGGGATCGTCGAGGTCGTGAACGATCGCGGTCGCACCGCCCAGAACCAGGCTTTGAGCGACGGCGCGCGCCGATCGGCCCGCTTCCAGGGCAGTGCCCATGTTTCGAGCAACCCCAGGGCGATCGTCAATCCCCAGCCCAGCAGGGCGGTGGCCGCCAGGCCCACGAACATCTGCCTGATCCGCAGCGTCTGGTAACTGTTCCAGATCACGTAACCCAGACCGTCCTTGGCGCTCACGAACTCGGTGCCGACGACAACGACCAGCGCGAACCCGAGCGCCAGCCGCATCCCGGTGAAGATCGACGGCAGCGCGCCCGGCAGGGCCACGGTCGTGAACATTTCGAAGCGCGAGGCGCCGAGGTTGCGGGCGACATCCCGGTATGATCGGTCGAGTTCCATCACCCCGTTCATCGTGCTGACGGCGACGAGGAAGAAGATCGAAAGAGCGACCGTGACCAGCTTCGACGTTTCGCCGGTGCCGAAGGCGATGATCATCAGCGGCAGGATCGCGATTTTCGGGACCGAGTAGATCACCGTCGAGATCGGCATGAAAAAAGTCCGGATCGGCCAGAACAGCCCCATCGCCAAGCCAAGCACCACGCCGGGAATTGTGCCCAGCGCGAAGCCGTAGATAATCCGCTCAACCGTAATCAGCAGGTTCTCGAAGAGCGATCCGTCCTGTGACATTTCGACGGCCGTGTCCCAGAGTACGCTTGGCGCCGGCCAGAACCGGGGATCGATGCGCTCGGTTCGAGAGAGCAGCTCCCAAACCCCGATGACCAGGGCCGGGCCCGCCACGGTGAGGAGCAATTCCATCAATCGCCGGGTTCGGAAAGGATCTTTGGCTCCGGCGGAAGGCACGCGAAAGGATATGGGCTCCTTCATTTGTCCAGCGCCCCTTCCTGCGCATTGCGGGCACGCATGACCTCATCCCGCAGCAAATCCCAAGTCTGGTTGAACAGGCCACCGAAGACCGGGTCGGAGCGCACGGCTGTCATCGACCGCGGCCTTGCGAACGGCACGTCGATAATCGCCCGCAGCGTACCCGGCTGAGCGCTCATGACGACGATTCGATCGGCGAGCGTCAGCGCCTCGTCGATCGAATGGGTTATGAAGACGACCGTCTTGCCGCTCGATTCCCAGATCCGCAGCAACTCCTCCTGGAGGATGAAGCGGGTCTGCTCGTCCAGCGCGCCGAACGGTTCGTCCATCAGGAGCACGTCCGGATCGACAGCCAGGGCGCGCCCGATCGCAACTCGCTGCCGCATGCCTTCCGAGAGTTGATGGGGATAGGCATTCGCGAATCGTGTCAGGCCGAGCACGGTCAGGAGCCGCGTCGTCGCCACCTCGCGCTCCGCATT
>JALZMD010000426.1 GCA_030858375.1 Chloroflexota bacterium | reverse complement strand
GGTCTTGTCGTCCAGCCCCATCAGGGCAACGATCTCCCGGACCCGCTTGCCGTCGTGGGCGAGCCAGCAGATGCGGGCCCGATCGCGCCATCGCGCTTCCACCTTCTGGCCGTGGGCCAGGGGTCGGTGGTCTCCTCCTCGGTCAGCGGGCGAAGCAGCAAGCGTTCGGGCACGGGGAACCTCCTTACGGCGAGCTGCTCTCATGCTACCATCCCCTCTGATTTACCGGATGGACCACTTAGCCAGCGGTTTAACCATTGGGGTGGCTTACACGGTGGTCCCGGGACCGGTTAACACGGAGGCGACACGGCGGGGTCTGAAAGATGGCTTCGGACCAGCCCTAAAGGTACAAATGGGATCGCTTGTCGGCGATGTGTTGTGGGCGATTCTCGGACTCACCGGCGCGGTCGTGGCACTGCAACGAGATTCGATCGCGATCATGCTTGGCCTGGTAGGTGCTGGATTCCTGTTCGCGCTGGCCAGATCGGCATTCCGGGGCGCGGCGGACATAGACGGACAGGAACCCGAATCGCCACGCGGGAGCGGCTGGCGAGTAGGTATCATGTTCTCGCTGGCGAACCCGGCCGGGATCGCCTTTTGGTCGGGCGTGGGCGGCGGCATGCTTGGCACAGTCGCCAATCCTGGATCCCTTGAGGTCGCAGCGGTGCTGGCGAGCTTCATCGTGGGTTCAGCGGCCTGTGGCGTGCTTTTCGCTGGCATGGCCGGGTTTGGGCATCGCCACGCGAGTGGCGCATTGATGCGCTGGATCGACGGCATCTGCGGGGTGGCGCTCACCTGGTTTGGCGTGCGATTGCTTTGGACGACATTGCGACGTGCTTCGGTCTGGTTGACGCCTGCCTTCAGGAGCATGGTGTAACACCCAATCAGGCGAGGCACGCCCCATCACGAGCGGTGATGCGGCCGCGCTTCATGACCAGCCAGCGCGGCGGGCGGTGGACAACGGCGGCGACGTGGGTTTCAGCATCGACGAGCACGAGGTCGGCTGAACCGCCGGGGCGGAAGCCGTACCCGGTGTCGCCCATGACCGCCGCGTTGCCGTACGTCACGATGTCGATCACATCCTCGATGTCGTCGTCGCGGCGAAGGTTGTTGCGGTAGGCCATGACGTAAGCACGCTCCAACACGTCCGGTCGTTGCAGCGGGTTCCAGGCATCCTGGATACCGTCGTTGCCGCTGATCAGGCGGACCTCGGCTGCGCGCAGTTTCTTGATGTTGGGAATCAGGTGGTGCCCGCCGGGGCCGTGGCTCATGATCACGATGTCGTTCTCCACGATCCGTTCGACCAGCCCGGCGAGGCGATCCTCGTCCACCCCGCCGAGCGCAAAGGCGTGGCTGATCACAACCCGTCCCTGATATCCGAGCACACGCGTCCGCTCCGTGATCAGATCGATCGAGAACGCGCCCAGTTCGCCAGGCTCATGAACGTGGATATCGATATCGACATCGTACTTCTGGGCGAGGCCAAAGATGACGTTGAGGTGACGGGCCGGGTCGCGGTCGATTGAACAGGGGTCGAGCCCGCCGATGAGTTCGGCGCCGTCCTGGAGTGCCGCTTCCAGTAACTCGACCGTGCCGGGCCGGACCAGCATCCCGCTCTGCGGGAAGGCGACGATCTGGATATCGAGTGCGTCCTTCATCGCGGCCTGGGTCTGCTGGACACCATGGATCGCGTCCAGGCCGATCTCGGTGTCGACATCGACGTGGGTCCGGATGTGGGTCGTACCGACGGCGATCGCGGCCCGGGCGTGACGCATTGATTGCTCGTGGAAGTCGATGCGCTCTTCGCGGCGCACGCGGCGCTCGTTCTCGATCATGTCGAGCAGGGTCGGGCCAACCTCGTTGCGGTGCCAGGGCAGCCCCATCAGGGTCTTGTCCATATGTCCATGGGCGTCGATGAGTCCGGGGAAGACAAGCCTCCCCTCGCCGTCGATGACCTCGGCACCGGGGATATCGCTACCCGCACCAGGGCCGATGGCGTCGATCGTGCCGTTCCGGATGAGGATGTCCGAGACCGAAGCACCGAGCGGGCGGACGTTGCGGATGACGGTCGTGGTCATTGCGAGTAGTGCTCCTCCGGCAGGGGAAACATCGCATCTGGTGACAAACGAATGTGCCGGTCGCGAAACAATTCACGACCGGCACATTTTCGCACGTCAGGTTTACCGGTGGTGCCAGGCTCAGTCAGCTGGCAGTTCGATCAGGTCTTCGAAAATCCAGCCTTCGAGTCCGCCGCAGGTCACGGGGACCCAGCCATCACCGGATGTTTCGCCCCGAATGACGAGCTCGGTGCCGTCGTCGAGCCGAGCGATGATCAGGCTGACTGTGTCCGGTTGCAGGCGGCAGCCAGCCTGCAAGCCGTTGGTGGTCACAGTTCCGCTGGGAGGAGTGAGAGGCGTTTCGCCTTCGATCGACAGGAAATCGGCCGAGACCCAGCCATCTTCATCGTCGCAGCGAACCGGGATCCAGCCGTCTTCTTCGTCGCCGAGCACATTCACTGTTTCGCCCGGTTGCAGGCCCGCAATGATTGCAGACATCGTATTGGGTTCGGTCCGGCAATTGAGGGCCAATCCACCAGTGTCGGTGACAATGCCGACAACTGGTTCCGGTGTTGGTGTGGCCGTCGGCTCTGGCGTCGGTGTAGCTGTTGGCTCAGGGGTTGGCGTGGCCGTAGGTTCTGGAGTGGCTGTCGGTTCTGGAGTCGGCGTTGCCGTCGGCTCCTCGGTCGGAGTGGCCGTCGGTGTCGGAGTAGGCTCTTCCGTAGGGGTGGCGGTCGGCTCCTCCGTTGGAGTCGCCGTTGGCTCTTCGGTCGGCGTGGCGGTCGGCTCCTCCGTTGGGATAGCCGTGGGTTCTTCGGTTGGAGTCACCGCGGGGACGGCCGCTGGCGTTGACGCACCACCGGTTTCAGGTGTGGCCCCAGGTGCGACCTCCTCACAGACCGTGACGGCTCCCATTTCACCGATCTCGATCGCGTTAGACACGATCGGCAACGACTGAACGGTGTCCAGCGGGTCTTGAGCCGGATACGACACTGCCTCAGTAATCTGGACCGTGACCGTAACGGTATCCGCGGCAGCCGATTCAGGCAGCGAGAAAGTGACGGTGTAATCGACGATGAATTCGTTGAGCAGGATCCACTGGTCTTCGAGTGTGGTCGAGCCATCGACGAGCTCCACACGGAGGGTTTGGCCACGCTCGGGATTCGCGACAGAGACGGTCGCCGAGACGTCCGCTGCCTCTGCATTA
>JALZMD010000392.1 GCA_030858375.1 Chloroflexota bacterium | reverse complement strand
TCGATACCGTGAGCGAACCCCGATCTCTACCGTTTGCGCTCGACCACGATGCCGCCCGCCTCGAAGCCCACGCCCAGGCGTGGGCCGCTGCGCACTGGAGTGAGACGACATGGCTGACCGGCCATATCCGGCAGGATCGGATCGATGCGATATGTGATGAGCTTGAGCGCGAGCGCCAGGATCGACGCACCGTCATCCACGTCCTTACCGATCCGGCGAGCGCCAACCAGATAACCGACTCGAACGCCTGGACGAGCGCCGCCAACTCCAACCAGCTTGTCCAGCCCTTGCTTCCCACTGGTGGTGCAGCGTGACCCAACATCGGCGACTTGTCTCAAGGACAAGTCGCCGATGTTGAAGTCACGTCCTGACGCGCGCAACGTCGTGTGATTGGGAACATCCCGGAACTCCCGTTAACGGTGGCACCCAGATTGTTCCGGCACCTTCCACTGGTTCGTGAATACAGCGCGCCAGAACGGCGGGTCCGGTTGGACCCGCCGCCTATCGTTTACCTGATGTCGGTAGTTATCCCATGCGGCCCACTGGGGCCATGGGATCCTCGTTGGTGATCAGCACCACGGTCGGCCGCGGGGCAACGGCGCCGTCCGGCCACAGCGTGACCGGCTCCTCGACCGTGCCGCCCTCACCCGGGTGCTGGACCGAGGCCCAAAGCGCGGAGTTGTCCGGATTGAATTCCGGACCCGAGCACTCGGCGCCCGGCACGGTGCTGAAGAACTGGCGGGACATGCCGCGCTCCTCGCCCTCGGTGGCGGCAACAAAGAGGCCGTCGTTGCCGGGCAGGTTGTTGGGCATGCCGTCGGTGGAAATCCAGATGTTGCCCACCGTGTCGAAGGCGATGTTGTCCGGCGCGGCGAACGGGCTCACGTCGGTGCTCCCGCCATACCACACGCCGCTATCGGCCACGTCGCCGGCGAGGATGAAGATTTCCCAGGTGAACGTGGCGGCCGCGTGGTCGTTGTCCGTCTCGGTGATCTCGATGATGTGACCCGCGAAGTTGTTGGGACGCGGGTTGGCCTCGTCCGTTTCCTCGAGCACGCGGCGGCTGTTGTTGGTGCAGACGAGATAGACCTTGCCGGTGACGGGGTTGGTTTCGAAGTCCTCGGGACGATCCATCTTGGTCGCGCCCAGGAGATCGGCCGCCTGGCGGGTCATCGCCAGCACCTCGCCCTGGGAGGCGAACCCGTTCTCTTCCGTCAGCGGACCCTCGCCGTGGATCAACGGGATCCACTCGCCCGAACCGTCATCGTTGAAGATGGCGACGTAGAGGATACCTTCGTCAAGCAGGTCGAGATTCGCGTCGCGATTGTCCGGATCGTAGCTGGCGGCGGTGACGAACTTGTAGGCGTAATCGAACCGTTCGTCATCACCCGTGTAGAACGCCACCTGGCCGCCCGGGGCGATCGCCGAGGTGGCGCCTTCGTGCTTGTTGCGGCCGAGGGCGGTGCGCTTCTTCGGCGTGGAATTGGGATCATAGGGGTCGATTTCCACGACCCAGCCAAAACGGAATGGCTCGTTCGGCTCCTGGGTGACGTCGAAGCGCGGGTAGAACTCTTCCCAGAGGCGGTCCGACGCGCCTTCGGTGAGCCCATAGCGCTCATGGGCGAGCCGGATCGGGTCGTCCTCCGGCAATTGGGCAAGATTGGCGAAATACTGCTGGAAGTTTTCTTCACCGGTGAGCGCGGTACCCCATGGCGTGTAACCGCCAGCGCAGTTGTTGAGCGTGCCGAGCACCGTCATTCCGGTCTCGTCTTCGCTGGTCTTGAGCAGGTCGATCCCGGCGGCCGGGCCAGTCACCTCCATCGGCGTCATCGCCGTGATGCGGCGGTTGTACTCGGAATCGAGCATGACCGACCACTGTCCCGAGGCATCGCGCTGGATCTCGACCACGCTCAGGCCATGAGCCGCGAGTTCGACATCCACGATTTCCTGGCTGGTGTTGACCAGGAACTCCGGGACCTCGACCGGGTCGCCGGTGGCGACCGGCGTCGCGCCAGCGGCGACCGGTGTCGCGTCAACCGGGCTGGCATCCGGCGTGACCGCGGCGACCGCGGCGAACTCCGGATTGGGCGTGATGTAACCGGCGAACATCAATTCCGGGTTGGTGTACTCGTGGTTGACGACGAGCAAGCCGTGATCGGAGGCGCCGGAGCCGACCGGCAGCGGCATGAATCCGATCCAGTCGCAGTTGTAGCCAAACTGCTGCTCTTGCGCGGCGGCCGTCTGGTTCCCGAAGTCCCACTCCGGCGCGCCAGCCATGATCGGATCGCCCCAGCGGAGAAACGGCACGGCGGTATGACCGGGGGCCACCACCAACGCATCGCCCTCATCGAGCACGATCGACTCGAACCCGATCGAGTTTGGCCCCGGGGCCACCTCGTCCTGCGCGCCTGCCTTCAGCATCGGCGCCCCAAGTGTCAGCACCATGCCGGTGGCGAGTCCGCCCTTGACGACGTCACGCCGGCTCCAGCGCCGGGTGAGGATATCCTGCATCGTCTCGCCACGTCCGGCGGTCGACAGCACGGCTTCGCGATCGCCCTCGTAAAACTCTTCGCTGCGTTTCATCAGGTGGGTGTCCCTCTCTGTGGTCGAAGTTCGAGCGAACCTCTTCTGGGTGTGTCACGCGCAGGAGTGCGGCGCTTCAACTCCAGTACACCCGTTCCAGGATCACGAACTGTCAAAATCAAATTAAGGAATGAGTCCTGATACCAACTGGCGGTGGCGAGCAGTGAGGTGCGGTGTACCATGCTTGCCGGATGGACCCGGGGATGGCCGGGCCGAATACCACTTCCGGGGAGAGCAAACATGAGCGCAACCGCCAGCCTGGCGCGGAGATTGACCACCGGCGACGCGGTGATCATCGGCCTGGGGTCGATGATTGGCGCAGGGATATTTGCCGCCTTTGGCCCGGCAGCCGAGGCGGCCGGAAGTGGCCTGCTCATCGGTCTCGCGATCGCGGCGGCCATCGCCTTCACCAACGCGACCGCCTCGGCCCAACTGGCAGCTGCCTACCCTACCTCGGGCGGCACCTACATCTATGGCCGCGAACGGTTGGGCGAGTGGTGGGGGTTCGCGGCCGGCTGGGCGTTCGTGATCGGCAAGACGGCCTCGTGCGCGGCGATGGCGATGACCGTCGCCGCCTACGCAGTGTCCGGTCCGGGCTGGCTCCAGCGGCTGGTCGCGATCGCCGCCGTCGTTGCACTGGCGGCACTCAACCTGCGGGGCGTGACGCGAACGGCCCAGCTCACCCGGATCCTGGTCTCGATCACGCTCACCTCCCTGGCCGTCGTGGTGATCGGGATCCTCCTCTTCGGTGAAACGGA
>JALZMD010000415.1 GCA_030858375.1 Chloroflexota bacterium | reverse complement strand
GCGATCCAGATCCACGGATCGTACGGTTTCTCGAACGAATATCCGGTCGAGCGCTTTATGCGCAACGCGCGGGGCTCGGTCATTTACGAAGGCACGCGCGAGATCCACCAGATCCTGCAGGCCGAGTACGCGCTGGGGTACCGCGATGACAAGGTGCTGAGTCACCCGCAGCCGCCCGCGGTTGGCTTCGAGCAAGAGACGGTACCGCGTTAAGGAGCTCGATCCATGAATCGACCAGTGATTTTGGGTGGGGCCCGGACACCGTTCGGCCGTATCAATGGTGCCCTCGCCTCCAAAACCGGTGTCGATCTGGGCACGATTGCCGCCAATGCGGCGATCGATCGCTCCGGTGTCGAGCGCCAGGCAATCACCCATGTCTATTTCGGCCAGGTGCTCCAGGCAGGGGCTGGCCAGAACCCAGCCCGGCAGGTTGGCTTCGGTGCCGGGCTCGAGCGGACCGCAACTGCCGATACGGTGAACCGGGTCTGCGGATCAGGCATCAGGGCGGTCGAGCTGGCCGGTAACGATATTCGGTTGGGCCATCATGAGGTGGTGTTGGCCGGGGGCATGGACAGCATGTCGCAGACTCCTTACGCCCTACGCGGTGCCAGGGGCGGGTACAAGGCGGGCGACGGGGCGCTGGAGGATCTTGTTTACGTTGACGGGTTGATCTGTGCGCGTGAGCAGGTGCTGATGGGTGTGCATGGTTCGGATGTCGCCACCGAAATGGGCGTCGATCGCGAGGCGCAAGATGCCTGGGCGCTTCGATCCCATCAGCGAGCGATTGCTGCCCGTGACAGCGGACGCTTCGCGCGGGAGATCGTACCGGTCGAAATTGTGAGCCGGAAGGGCTCGACGATGGTCGAACACGATGAGGCGCCTCGTGACGACACCTCGCTAGAGGCCCTGGCGAAGCTCAAGCCGGCGTTTGGCGAGGACGGCAGCGTGACGGCCGGCAACGCACCCGGCCTCAACGACGGTGCGGCCGCGCTGGTCGTCGCGGATGAATCGTGGGCCAAGACGAATGGATTCACGGTTACCGCCACCATTCTCGCCTCCGGTCAATCAGCGTGGGAGGTGCCGTATCTGGCGCTCACGCCGGCCATGGCGGTCGAGCAGGCACTGGGCCGCGCAGGACTGTCCGCCGGCGATCTCGACCTGGTTGAGATCAACGAGGCGTTCGCTAGCGTCACGATCGTTTCCGCGCGTAACCTGGGTCTTGACCTAGAAAAGGTGAATATTCATGGCGGGGCGATCGCCCTCGGTCATCCCCTGGCTGCGAGTGGCGCCCGCATCCTGCTGTCGTTGATCGAATCGCTCACCGAGCGGGGCGGAGGCATTGGGGCAGCGGCAATCTGCTCAGGTGGCGGACAGGGTGACGCGATCATCGTGAAGGTTGACGCGTCATGACGAGTGCGATGCTCCGGGCGGGTTTCGCCGCCCGGTTTCCCGGCGCGATCATCCTGCCCTACCAGGGGGCCTGGCCGTCGATCGCCGTCAGCGCGTTCGTTGCGCCGGGTGCGGTCGTTATCGGTACCGTCACGATCGGTGAAGATGTCAGCATCTGGTTCAACACCACGATCCGTGGCGATATCGCCCCAATCACGATCGGGAACCGGAGCAATGTGCAGGACGGCACACTCATCCACGTCAACGCCGACGCGCCGGTCGTGATCGGTGAGGACGTTACGATCGGCCACACCGCGATCATCCATGGCACCGAAATCGGGGATCGTGTGCTCGTCGGTATGGGCGCGATCGTCATGTCGTACTCGCGCGTGGGTGCCGATGCCGTCATCGCGGCCGGGGCACTGGTTTCGGAGCGGATTGACGTGCCAGCCGGTTCAGTAATGGTCGGCGTCCCGGCGAAGGAACGGTCACGTCTCGACGAGGGGCAGCGGGCTCATCTTGAAGCTATCCCGGGTCGCTACGTGACGGTCAGCAAGGCTTACAAGACGGAGTTGGGCGAACTGTTCGCGGACGAAGGGGAGAGCCGCAGTGGCGATTGACCTGGAGTATCAGGATCACGTGGCCCTCATCACCATTAACCAGCCGGATAAGCTGAACGCCCTGAACAGCGATCGGCTACGGTCGTTGTTCTTTCGGATCCAGGAAGCGTCGCTGCAGCCTGACGTGCGGGCGATCGTGTTGACCGGGGCCGGAGAGCGGGCGTTCGTGGCGGGCGCGGATATCAAGGAGATGGTGTCACTGGATCAGGCAGCCGGCCGAACCTTTGGTGCCTTGGGTCATGCCGTCGCATCGGCGCTTGAGGACGCGCCGCAACCAGTAATCGCCGCCGTTAACGGATACGCGTTTGGTGGTGGGTGCGAACTGGCGCTTGCCTGCGACATCCGGTTGGCTTCGCCCAATGCGGTGTTCGCGCAGCCGGAGGTGTCGCTGGGCATCCCGCCCGGATGGGGCGGCTCCCAGCGTCTACCCCGGATCATCGGGCCAGGTATCGCCTCGGAGCTGATCTTCACCGGTCGGCGGGTGGATGCCGAAGAGGCACTGCGGATCGGACTGGTCAATGCCATCCATCCCGTGAGCCAACTACTGCCCAAGGCGCTGGAGATGGCCCGGCGAATTGCCGCTAACAGCCCACGATCCGTGCGGGCGGCGAAGCGGCTGATTGCAGCCACACGGGGTCCGGAGCATTGCAACGGCCTGAAGGCCGAGGCCATCGCGTTCGGGGAGGCGTTCGGTACGCCGGACCAGATTGAAGGCATGACCGCCTTCGTCGAGAAACGCACGCCAGTCTTCAGGACCGAGGGCTCGGAATGAGCGATCAGACCGATCAAATCAGCATTGCCGTGCTCGTCAAGCAGGTTCCTGATGTCAACGCAATTACGGTGGACGCGGTGACGAACAGGGCACACCTCGGCTCCACTCAAGTCATGAATACCTACGATGCCTACGCGGTGGGTGAAGCGATCGGGATCAAGGAGCGCGTTGGCGCTACGGTGACCGTGATCACGGCGGGCCCACCATCGTCCACGCAGGTGTTGTTGCGTGCGCTCGCAACGGGCGCCGACGAGGCGATCCTGATCGACCTGCCGAACCACAACGACCTCGATACCCTGGAGACGGCGCGGATCCTGGCTGGCGAAATCCGGAAGAATGGCTTCGACCTCGTTCTTGCCGGACAATCGACCGACGACTACGAAACGGGCCAGGTTGGACCTCAGGTTGCCGAACTGCTTGGCTGGCCGCATACATCGCTGGTGACGCATGTTGAAATTGCAGCGGGCCGCACGCTGTCGATCAACCGGGATGCCGAGGCCAGCAAGGAAGTGGTCGAGACGACGATGCCGGCGGTGTTGATGGTGCTCTCGGGTCGAGACGGATCCCAAAAGTTCCCCACGCTGCGCGGCATGATGGCGGCGAAGAAGAAGACCATACCGGTGGTCGAGGCCGAACCCCGGCGGGAGTCGCCTCGACTTGAATGGTCCGATCCAGTCGCGATCGAACGCGAGGTTGCCGGTACGATCATTGAGGGTGTTCCGGCCGAGCAGGCGGCAGCGGAACTTGTGAGCTGGCTTAGGGAGCAGAAACTGGTATGACGTCGGCCACGATCCTCGTCATCGGCGAGCACCACAACGGCAGGATTCGCCCAGCCAGCCTCGAGCTCGTCACGGCCGCGCGGCAATTGGCGGACGATAACTCCGGCGACGTGGTCGTTGCCGTGGCTGGATCGGGAGTGTCCGGCATCGCCTCGGAATTCGCGGTGATCTCAGGTGTCGATCGCGTCGTCCTCGCCGAGCACGATGCGCTCGCACCGTTCCTGCCGGGACCGTGGACGGCTGCCGTAGCATTGATGATCCGGCAGCTCGAACCTTTTGCCGTGCTGATTCCCAGCTCAATAACTGGCCGTGACTACGCGGCGCGGGTCGCCGCTCGCCTCGAACTGGCGCTGGTCCCTGATGCGATCGACATTTCGCTCGATAAACAACACCTCGTCGCCAGCCGGGCCGTACTTGGTGGGCGGGTACAGACGTCGATCCGGTTCATCGATGACGACCCGGCCATGGTGACTATTGCACCAGGCGCGTTTGTGAGGGCCGAACCCGGTGAATCGGTGGCGACAATCGAGGACTTCGCCGTCACCATCCGGGCGGACGATCTGCGCGTATCACTGGTCGAGAAAGTGGAACACAGGGCTGGCGCGAAGGGGCTGACTTCAGCGCAACGCGTCGTCTCTGGTGGGCGCGGCCTCGGCAAGGCCGAAAACTTCGCACTCGTGGAAGAACTGGCAGAGGTGTTGGACGCAGCGGTCGGGGCATCTGGCGCCACGGTTGGCGCCGGTTGGCGCCCTCATAGCGATCAGGTCGGGTCAACCGGCTACACAGTGACGCCGATGTTGTATCTCGCCGTTGGTATATCCGGCGCTCCACAGCACCTCGTCGGCATGTCGGGCGCGGATTACATCGTCGCCATCAATCGCGATCCGGATGCCCCGATCTTCAAGGTCGCGTCGTTCGGGATCGTGGGCGACTTGTTCGAGGTCGTTCCGGCGCTTACGCGCCAGTTGAAAGCGCTCAAGGA
>JALZMD010000388.1 GCA_030858375.1 Chloroflexota bacterium | reverse complement strand
CCGGGATGAGGTCGACCGCCCGGAGCGGCAGCGACCCGCTGCCGCTCCGGCGTGCTATCGCCGTTTTGCCGGGCGCCGTGGCGCTCCCCTGGCGATCCTCCACCGGTGCTGGCCGTGGGAACGGGCGTGCGGCGCTCCTAGACGGCGAAGGAGACCGCCCGCCGCCGGACGGGAGCACGCAGCCGCGCGGCCGCCTTGACCACGATCACGGCGTCGGATGCTCGCGGGTGGTTCGCCCACTGTGGCTCCCCACTTCCGGCCCGACTGCCCTGGGAACCGCTCTAATGCAGGAACTCGAGGGCATGGCATCTTCGGTGCGAACGAAGGCACCGGACAGGAGATGAGACGCCGTTCGTGGAGCGCCGAGATCGCGTCAAGCACGTCGACAATGAGCCAGTCATCGTCGGTCTCGCGGAAAAGTCGTGACGCCACGCTCAGGCCGAACACGTGAACATCCTTTCCGCCGTTCCGGTCGCAGATGACATCCACGAGATCGAGAATCCGGAGCACGCAAGGCCGGGCATCGAATGCGTATATGGTGATGGGTGGCCTGACGCTGTCCAGCGCATGAATCTTCAGCATCAGTGCCGGCCTGGAAATTGATGGGCCATGCCCTTTGGAGACCTCGACCATGGCCTTGACCCATTCACTTCCTGAGGCGGCAGGCTGAGCTGTGGTTGTGGGATGGGGAAAGGAGTCCAGCCCCAGGCTACGAGCAACTGCAAAACCAGGGACCCATCGCCATGGCGGCGACTTGCTCATCAGGTGCATTTTCAACATGGCGATCGGCCTGGTGTTAAATGGGATGGCAACCAACAGGGGTCCCGCTTTGCGGATATACCGCGCCATTTGAAGGCAGACTCTCCCTGAGGATAGATAGGGAAATGTCCATCCGCATCGGGCAAAGTACGTATTTGTCGAGAGTGTCCCGGAACCAGGGCGGGAGCATGTGTTCTGACCTGCGATGACTCGCATGAGACACGACGCCCCAACGTATCGACCGCAACGAGCAGCCACAACAGCAACGTCCGTCACCGCCGCAAAATCGCGTCAGTGCGGATCACTCGCGGGATACCGCGACGGGGCATTGACGCCCTTCGCGCCTGCGCGGATGATCCTGGCATCGTCAACCGTCACCAATGCCAGGAGCCATTGCCGCCATGAAGATCACCGACGTCAAGACCTTCGTCGTTTGGGTGCCCGAGAAGGGCCGCAACTTCACCTTCGTCAAGGTCTACACCGACGAGGGGCTGACCGGGCTCGGCGAGGCGGGCGTGACCTGGAAGGAAGACGCGATCCGCGGCCTGATCGACACCTGGGCCCCGAACCTGATCGGGATGGATCCGTCCCGGATCGAGCACATCTGGCAAACCCTCTGGCGGGGGCAGTTCTTCCGCGGCGGGCACGTCCATGGCGCGGCCGTGGCGGCAATCGACATCGCGCTCTGGGACCTGCGCGGCAAGGCGCTCGGCGTGCCGACCTACGACCTGCTTGGGGGCCGGACCCGCGACTACGCCCGCTGCTACTGCCACGTCCAACAACGCGGTCAGGGCGACGCCGGAATCCAGGCGATGGTCGACTACGCGAAGGAGCGGGTGGCCGAGGGCTGGGAGTTCGTCCGCTACGGGGTCGGCGAGGGCTCCAGCGGCGAGCGCGAAGGCATCTACGAGCAATCCAAGGCACTGCGGTGGACGGTCGATGCGTTCGCCGCGCTGCGCGACGCGCTCGGTCCCGAGATCGAGATCTGTGTCGATTTCCACCAGCGGACCACGCCGACCTACGCGATCCAGCTGGCGCGCGAACTGGAACCGATGCGCCCCTTCTTCATTGAAGATCCGCTGCGGGCCGAGAACGCGTCCGAGTTCGCCTACCTCCGGCAGCACATCGCCGCCCCGATCGCGACCGGCGAGCAACTGGCCAGTAAGTGGGACTGGCAGGTGCTCATCGAACAGGACCTGATGGACTACTGCCGGATCGACCTCTGCATCAGCGGCGGGTTGACCGAGGCGAAGAAGATTGCCGGCTGGTGCGAGACCCACTACATCGAGCAGGCGCCCCACAACCCGCTCGGCCCGGTCTCGACCGCCGCCTGCCTCCACTTCGATCTCTCGACGCCGCTCTTCGCCGTCCAGGAACTCGTCTGGCGACCGGACGTGATCTCCGACATCGTGCAGACTGACATGCGACTGGAGGGCGGCAAGCTCTACAGCGGCGATTCGCCGGGGCTCGGGGTCGAGCTAAACGAGGAAGCGGCCCTGGCCCACCCGTTCCAGCCCGGCGGCTGGCAGATGCTCCGGCGGGAGGACGGTTCGGTCAGCGACTGGTAGCAAGGCCGGACCGGCCACGCGGGCGAAAGGCTGGGGGATCGGAACCGGGAACGCCCAACCGGCGTTATCCTGTCATCGAGCCTGTCCCGCCCGCTGTCACGGTCCACAAGAAGAGAGGCACCCGATGGATTTCGTCGCCACCACCCTGCGTCGTGTCGTGTTCCGCCTTCTGCCTGGGCTCATTGGGATGCTTCTGCTGGCTGGTGCCGTCCCGGCCACCGCCCTGGCTGAGGAGGGCGGTGCGTACACCCTCCAGTGCTTCTGCCCGCTGGAGTGGGACGAGTCGTGGGATGGACAGGGCGTGTTCGACGAATCCGATTCGCTCGATACGGTGGCGCTGACGAACGGCGGCGCGGTGCTCCTGATCCATGAGATCCCATTGGATGAGGGCTCGCTTGAGGGCATGGTCGAGGGCCGCAGCGATGTACTCGATGGGTCCCGCGCCCTCGACGATCTGGACGAAACCCTGATCGACGAGGATACGCAGGACTGGATCCTGATGGGCCGGAGTTGGACCAACGCCGAGGGCGACACCATGCTCAGCGCGCAGTACGTCCAGGTCTGGGAAGTCAGCTTCCTGTTGAGCATCGAGTTCGTAGCGCCAGAAGACGACTTCGTGGACGCCTGGGACTCGCTGGACGAGGTCTTGCTCGTTGGCAGCCCGGTCTTGGCCGAGTTCGACGCCGAGGACATCGCCGACGAGATCGCCTGAACCTGGCCCATCCCGCCTAACCAGCCATCGCGCGGCTCGCGACGTTGATCACCTGGGCGCTGGTCGCGCTCGACGCGTCCGAGAGCAGGAAGGCGACGGTTTGGGCGGTGTCTTGCGTGCTCACCGGTCGCCCGAGGGGCGGGGTGGGTAGCTGCTGCGCGAAGACCTCGGGTGGTACGTACGCCGGCGATGGCGGCCATCCCGACCGACGTCAGGGGTATGGTGCGCGTGTCCGGTATGGCGTCACCCCGCACGCAGTTCACCCGTACCCCGGCCGGGGCAAATTCAGCCGCCAGCGAGCGGCTCATGAACTCGATCGCGCCGCACGTTGCGGTGAGTGCCGCCATCCAGGGCACGGGCGAACCGCTGATCGAGGCAGACAGGGTCACGATCGAGCCGTTGCCCTGCCTGAGCATCTGACGCGCCGCCGCGTGGCTGGTGAGGAATGTCGATCCAAGGTTGAGGTGGATTGGCCGGAAGAAGGTGTCGGCATCGAGCTCCGTGCTCACCGCGGGGTACCCAAGCTCGGCTGGGGTGGAGCCGATGGCGTTGAAGACCCCGTCGATCGGCCCGGCGGCGGCTACCCGGTCGACGTAGGCCTGGACCGCCGCGTCGTCGGTGGCATCGACGATATCGATCGATACCTGACCAGCGTCGGCGGCGATGTCGGCCGCGAGCGCTTCGAGGGCGTCAGGGTGACGACCGGAGAGCCAGACGTGCGCACCCTGAGAGGCGAGGTGACGGGCGGTCACGGCGCCGATGCTGCCGGTCGCGGCGAAGACGAGGATGTTCCTCCCATGGAGGGTGTGCGGTGATTGCGCGGTCATGCGTTCGTGCTCCTCTGAATGGAGAACCCACGGTGGGTCCTTTCACGAAGCAGACGTGACCGCTCTGCCGATTTCGACACGTCACTCGAGACATCAGGGAATGGATTGGCAAGGATTTCGCCCAGATGTCGAAATGGCTGGCCGGTGCGCGTCTGCTTTATGACGCCAACCGGGCGATCGTATCGCCGGCTTGCCGGCCAGCAGAAGGAGCACATCGTGTCCAGTTCCGCCAGCACCCACAGCACCCAGAAGATCCAGACCGCGATCAGGGCCACGCCGGACGAGGTGTGGAACGCGCTGACCGACAGGAACATTACGCCGTCCTATTACTACGGGTACACCGCTGAGTTCGATCTCACGGCGGGAGCGCCCTACCGCTACCGCGCGGGCGGCGCCGACGCGATCACGGGCATGGTCGTCGCGGTCGAGCCCGGCAAGTCGCTCGTCACCACGTTCAACGGCGCGTACGATCCCGAAATCGCGGTCCTGCCGGAATCAACCGTCACCTTTACGGTGTCCAACGAGGTGCTTCCGTTGCCAGGCGTGACGGTGCTTACCATCACCCACGAGGGACTGCCTCATTCGATCGCCGCGGAGAAGATCGAGACGGGGTGGGTGGCCATCGCCTCGGGACTGAAGACGCTGCTCGAAACGGGCTCCCCACTCGTCGCCCCACCAGCCGGCTAGCCACGATGTCGGTGATCAAGCCAGGTTGCGTCCGGGTTCGCCGGCCGCGACACTGAGCCCAGAGGCTTGTCCGGCCAACCGCCCATCATCATCACAAGGACCACACCCATGCAATACCTCATCATGGCGCTCGAAACCCCGGAGGCATTCGACTCACGTGACGATCCGGAACGGGCCGGCGAATACTGGGCCTCGTGGAGCGGGTATATCGACGCACTCCGGGCCGCCGGGGTCATGGAAGCCGCCGGAGGCCTGCTTCCACCAGCGACATCCACCACGGTGCGGCTCCGCGAGGGCCAGCGGCTGGTGCAGGACGGTCCGTACGCCGACACCAAGGAGCAGCTTGGCGGGTACTTCGTGATCGAGGTCCCGGATCTCGATGTCGCCTTGCAGTGGGCGGCAAGGTGCCCGTCAGCGGCGTACGCATCGGTCGAAGTCCGGCCCCTGATGCCCGCCAGGCGGTGAGCGTGATCGATGCCGCGCGGTCCGCCGGCGAAGCCGCGATCGAACAGGTCGTCGAATCCTCGTACGGTCGGCTCGTAGCTTACCTGGCCTCGGTGAGTGGCGATATCGCCGCCGCGGAGGACGCGCTGTCCGACGCATTCCTTGCCGCGATCCGGACGTGGCCTCAGCGGGGCGTGCCCCACCGGCCCGACTCGTGGCTGGTGACGGTCGCCCGGCGCTCGCTGATCGATGCGGCGCGGCGTCGCGAAACGGCGGCGCGGGCGCTCCCGGAAATTGCTCGGTTCAACGAGGAGCCCGGTCAGCTTGATCTCGGCGATCCGGACACGGTGCCCGACAAGCGGCTCGAGCTGCTGTTCGCGTGCGCGCATCCGGCGGTGGACCCCTCGATGCGCAGCCCGCTCATGCTGCAAGCGGTCCTGGGCCTCGATGCCGCCCGCATCGCGTCGGCCTTCCTGGTTTCGCCTTCCACCATGGGCCAGCGATTGGTGAGGGTCAAGACTAAGGTCAGGCAGGCCCGGATCCCGTTTACGCTGCCCGCCCTGAACGAGATTCCGGAGCGGGCGGGTTCGGTGCTCGATGCAATTTACGTCGCCTACGGCACCGGGTGGGACGACGGGGATGGTCCGGGCCGGGCGACCGGAGCCGACCAGTGGAACGGGCTCTATCCCGAAGCGATCAAGTTGGCAACCGTGCTCACCGATCTCCTCCCGGACAACGCCGAAGCGCACGGTCTGCTCGCGATGATGCTCCACAGCGGCGCACGGGCGGACGCCCGGCGATCCCGCGACGGCGAGTTCGTTCCCCTCGACCAGCAGGATGTCACCCTGTGGTCCAGGGCCCGGATGCGAGCTGCGGAAGAGCATCTCGCGGTCGCGCTTGGTCTCGGACAGATGGGCCCTTACCAGCTCATGGGCGCGATCCAGTCCGTACACAACCTGCGGGCCGTCACGGGCCAGACGGACTGGGCAGCCATTGCCGAGCTGTACGATGGCCTGGTCGCCATGACTCCCACAATCGGCGCGTATGTCGCCCGGGCCAAAGCCACGTCCCACACGAACGGACCAGCGGCGGCCCTCGCACAGCTGGACGAACTTCCAGCGGCGCGAGTTTCCAGCTACCAACCCTACTGGGTAGTGCGGGCCTATTGCCTTCGCGAAGCCGGCGATCGCGTCGCGGCCGCGGCCGCGGCCTCCCAGGCAATCGGCCTGACCAGCGACCCGCCAACGAAGCGCCATCTCTACCGGGAGTACCTTGCCTGACGCAGGATCTTGCCGCCGCGACGTGGGCCGAACGAGCCATCCGCCACGCGAACCTGTTTCAGCCAGAATGCTACCTCCGGGGCCCGGTTTTCGATTCGGTTCACTGTTGAGTCTGCTACGTTCGCAATGAAGGAAAGCGCCAGGCGATGACGGCAATGCAGGCAATGGCCGCGATGCATGAGGACAGCATCGCCAGCGGAGTGCCGACGATATCGGCCAGGGCGCCAACCGCGAGCTGGCCAATTGGCAGCATGCCCCAGGTCAGCAGGTAGACCGACAGCACCCGGCCCCGCACCTCATCGTCGACATAGAGCTGCAAGGCCGTCTGGTTGATGGCGAGGAAGGCAGCGCTCATCCAGCCCGCACCGAACAGCAGCACGGCGGCCAACGGTATGTTGGGCGTCACCGCAAAGACCAGGACGCCGACCGCAAACCCGGTGGCCGTCACGACCTGGGCTCCCCTCCGGCCCCGAAACGATGGTGAGTGCGCCACGGAGAGGGCCCCGGCAACCGTACCCAGCCCCGTGCTGGCCAGCAACACGCCCAGGCCGGTCGAACCCAGCCCAAGTTCGTCGCGGGCGAAGATTGGCATCAGGTTGATGTAGGGCATGACGAGCACGGTCGGTGCCAGCGACAGCACGATCAGGGCGATCAGGTACGGGCTGCGGGCAACGATCCGGAACCCCAGGGTCAGCGCCTCCCACCGCGTGCCGGCGTTTGTGGAAGGTGCCGAGGCATTCGATGGCAACCGCGAGGTCGCCACTAGCGCCAGGGCCTGCATCGCGGCCGCCACGGCGAAGGTTTCGGATACGCCGATCAAGGCGATCAGCACCCCGGCCACTGAAGGCCCGACGACCCGCGTGACGTTTTGCACCGCCGAGTTGAGGGCGATCGCGATCGCGATGTCCTGGCGATCGACCAGGGACGGCACCATCGCCGTGCGGACCGGAAAGATGAAGGTCATGATCGTGCCGTACACCGCCACCAGCACCAGGATCGACCAGGGTTCAATGATGTCCGTGCCGACCATCGCGGCGAACACGCCCGAAACGAGCATGACGCCGGCCTGGGCGATCAGGAGCACGACGCGACGGTCGTAGCGGTCGATCACGACGCCAGCCGGCAGGGAAAAGAGCAGCATCGGGATGCCGCTGGCGAAGCCGGCCAGGCCGACGAAGAGGGGGGAGTCGGTCAGCTGCAATGCGAGCCAGCCGACCGCCACCTGGTACATCCAGAAAGCGGAGTTCGTGGCGAGGGTCCCGATCAGGAGCATCCGGAAGGCAGGATAGGCGCGCAGGGCCGCCATCATCCCTCGCTCTTCGGGTGCCCGGCTGGTTGCGTGGTCGGAACGGTGCTCCGCTTCCTTAAGCTGTGACACCTGACCTCCGGTGCTGACCCACTTGCGCGCTCATGTTCGTCGGGTCAGGGTAGCACCAGCAGGGTAACTGCGAAACAGCGAACGGGCCGCCCGTGTAACGAGCGCCCCGCCTACGCCATTGCGTTTTGACATTTCGCGCCAGCGAGAAATCTTCTGGGCTCGCCTGGCCCAGGCCGTACCTCTACTCCACGATCACCGTGCCGCTCATGTTGGGGTGGAACTCGCAGAAGTACTCGTAGGTGCCCGGCGTGTCGAAGGCCTGGATATAGCTTTCGCCCTGGTTCAACGTGCCGGTTTGCAGCACCTCGCGGTCCTGGGCCGTGGCGGTGTGTGGGGCGGAATCGTTATTGGTCCAGGTCACGGAGCCACCAACCGGAATCGTGACCGAGGCCGCACCGTAGGCGAAGTCGGTGATCTCGACGGTCACCTCACTCGCGGCGTCGCCCGACGCGGCCGGTGAGGCCGCCGGCGTTGCGGCGCTGGCCACCTGGATGATCGCGATCGTCACTGTGGTTGTGCCGTCGTCGTTGTCGAGCAGGGTCGCGGTTCCCGAATAGCCGGAGCCATCAAGTTCCAGCAGCTCGATTTCGAGCATGCCGTCGGTCGGTTCGCCGGTCACGTCGCCGCAGACGATGTAGGTGCCGATTTCGTCGGCGCTCAAGTGGACGTTGATCGCGTGCTCGGCGGCCAGCACGTCATCGAGTGCGACCTCGACCGTGCTCGTGCTCGCTTCGGCCACGCTCTCGGCGCCGGTCGCCGTCGAGGACACCGGCGTGGCCGGCGGCTGGGCCGTAACGTCCTCCAGCGGAAACACCACATCGCCGAGCGTGTCGCACGTGCCGGAGTGAATGTGGGCGGGATGCGCGGCGACAGGTGCCGGAGTCGCGTCCTGCGCCAGGCCCAATCCACCTCCAAAGAGGAGCAATCCAAGTGCGGCAAGGAGCCCAAACCATCGTTTCGAGCCGGTTCCGAGGTGCGCCACGGGTGCCTCCCAGCAGTTGCGGTATGTGGAACGATCAGGTAGTGGTTCCAGCATACAACGAAGCGGCGGCGGCGAGAACACTCGCAGCCGCCGCTTGCCGTACTTGGTTCGGACTGGATGCCGGATCAGGCGGCCGGTGTGGCCATCGAGTCGGACTCCATGAGCATGATCGTGACGTCGGTGGTGCCGTCGCCATTATCCATCAGCATGGCCATACCCATGTAGCCAGAATCATTCAGCTCCATGAGCTCGATCTCGAGCATGCCGTCGGTGGCTTCGCCGGTGATGTCGCCGCAGGCGATGTAGACATCGATGTTCTCGGCGCTTTCGTGCAGGTTGATCGCGTGTTCGGCGGCGAGGATGTCGTCGAGCGCGACGTCAACCGTCGATGTGCTTTGGGCAACGACCTCGCCCTCACCCGCGACCGGGGTGGAGGCCATCATGGCGTCCGGTGTGGCCATCATCGCATCCGGCGTGGCCATCATGTCAGCCATGGCCACATCGTTGAGCGGGAAGACGACATCGCCCAGAGTTTCACACGTGCCGGAGTGGATATGTGCCGGATGGGCCATCGCGCCCCCGGCCGGTGTTGCGTCCTGCGCGACAGCGCCGCCAACGGCGCCGGCCATCAGCGCGAATGCCGCGATCAGGATTGCGATCGGTGCGAACCTTCGGTTACCCATGTTCTGCCTCCTACCCTGAATCAGGGTGTCATAATGATGCGGGATCGATCACCCAGCGTTCTTACAGTATGCAGCCGTTGTCGTAGCGTCAACGGAGACTGGCGGTTCTGGCATGACCCCAAAGGGTGGTCCCGCCATCCTTGCGCACCACGCACATGGATGGGTACAAGGCGCTCATTTCCGCAGCAGGACGGCGATATCCGCGGCGAACCGGAGCTCGGAGTCGTCCTCCGGCACGTAGCCAACTACCTGGCGGGCGTTGACGATTCTCCAGAAGGTGCGGGCGTTGTTCGAGACACCGTAGAAGATGTGGAACGGCACCCCGTACGCGTCTTCGATCTCCGGAGTGTCGATGGACTTGCGGAAAAGCTGGCTGAGGTCGCGCGGGGAGACGTACCCGGTGAGATCACGGATGTACTTCGCCTTCGAAGTCTCGTCGAAATCACGGACGTCGATCTCGCGCGGGGCCACGATCCGGATCTGGATCACTTCCAGCTTGCGGCCGAGCGAGCCGCAGGCGTAGAGGAAGCCGAGCGATTCGTAGGCGGCCTTGGCCCAGCCGTAGAAGGTGTCAGGACGGGGGTAGTCTT
>JALZMD010000374.1 GCA_030858375.1 Chloroflexota bacterium | reverse complement strand
TCGTGGGCGCGCCGCCGGAACAGTTGACCATCTTCCGCGCCGACTTCGATGCGTCCCGGCTCGAATCTGCCTGGGAGGCATCTGGTTACGTGCGCGAATCGGCGTCCGGCGGCCAGGAATCCTGGACGATTGGGCCAGACGGCGGGTTCAAAATCGACAACCCCATTCAGCGGGTGGTGTTCGCGGCGTTCAACAACCTCGTACGCGTCGAGGACGACCTCCTGCTGTGCGCACCGACCCAGTCCCTCCTCGAAGAGGCGCTCGCCGCCAAAGAGCTTGGCAAAGCGGCGTCATCGGATCCGTTCTTTGTGTCCGCATTGTCCACGCTACCCGCGACCACCGTCTCCGCAATGTCTGTGAGTCCCTCCGGGATTGGGTTTTCCGCAAGTACCACCCCGGAAATGGAAGGGGAGTTCGACGGGCTCATCGAGCGATCCGACGCCGAGGTCGGTGCCATGCCGCGCTATGAAGGTTTGGTCACGGCCCTGGGTGCGGGCGCGGTTGCCACCGAGGGGGACGGTGGCGCCGGTGAGGCGATGGTGCGGATCGTGACATCATCGCCGGCCGATGCCGAACAGGTCATCGCCGTCGTTGAGTTTCGGTGGACCGAAGGAACGTCCCTCCGAACCAGTCAGCCCTACACCGACCTCATGGCAATCACGGGCATGTCAGTCGATGGCAACGTGGCGAAGATCGATTTCGAACAACTTCGGTCCCCCGCAGTTTGGCGCGATATGATCTTCAGCCGCGATACCCTTCCATTCATTCCGAGCCCGGGCAGCTAGCGAGCAAGGGAACGGGCGTAGTGTGATGACGCCGCACGATCATCTGCTACATCGGGGTTGCGTCGGCGTCAGGTCGCAGCCGCGTGGCGGTGCGCTCGGCCGTTTGGGCCAGGTTGTCGCGATCGTCGAGCAACTCGATCAAGCGATTGATCTTGCTTGACAGATTGAGCATCGTATCGACATCGCGCGGGTGCTCGCGCGCCGCGAGCAGTGTTTCGCGGATATCGTCGAATTGGCCGGCCCGCGCCGCGCTTTCCAGTTCACCGGCGATCACGGAGGTGTCGATGCTGATTGCGGGAGTCGCGGGCATCGGCCGCAGCAGTGATGGGATCATCGAACGAAGCTCACCGATCAGGCGTTCAGCCTTGGCCACGGTGTCTTCCTCGTCCTCGGATGGTGTCTCGGTGGTTCCGTCCGTTATTGCTGTGTCGGCTGCCTGTTCGAGTGCCGATGGCTGGTCGATTTCCGGTTCGGCGCCTTCAATATGTGCGGCTGCGTCATCTTCGGGTTCGGTTTCAGTAGATTCCCACTGCTCCGCCCAGGCGGCAAGGGTTTCGGTTTCCTCGTCGCCGTCATCCTGCGCGTCCTCGACCACGAGCATGGTGTCGCTGGTTTCCGGGTCCGGCTCGTCGCCGTCGCTCGATTCGTTCCCGGTGCCGGATTCGTCAACTTCGAGGATGTCGATCTCGGTCGCGTCGACCAGCTCGTCGGGTTCCGTGTTCTCCGCCTCTTCAGCGGTCTCCGCTTCTTCGAGCACGACGCCCGATTCCTCATCGACCTGGTCGGTCGTCCGGGTCGCCTCATCTCCATTCGTGCTCGACGATGTGCCCCATGACCAGGAAAAGCCTTCGTCCGAGGCCGGAGGCGCTTCGGATGTCGTCTCGGTGCCAGGTGAGTCCTCGTCGGCAACCTGTGCTGTGGACGGTTCGGTCGTCACCTCCGAAGCCTGGGAGGCAACATCCTGATCCGATGTGTCGCCTGTCCAGGTCGCTGCAACCGCGGCCGGTTCGTCGCGGGACGTCGCCGGCACACTGGACAACGGCGTAGCCCAAACGCTCGTGGCGTCGGTCGCGACCGGATCGTTGAGCCGAGTTCCGCACGTGGTGCAGAACCGGGCTCCTTCCCGCACAGATGCGCCGCAATTCGAACAGGTGAGCATCGAGAAACTCCTTGATTGCGATGGGTGATCCTGTGGAGATAAGATAGTGTCATTCTCCGACAGAATACCGCGATTTCGGCCTGTTGAGGCAATCCGCCCGGTGACGCGGTTCGCCGAAGGCTTACGCCCCCGGATCACCGGTCAAGGTTGGACCATGGTGACGCATTCCTGCGACAATAACTTTCAGCAGCGCGGAGAGACCCGCACGCATGGCAGGGATGTGGCTACTGCCGCTTCCGTATTCTGGAAAAGCGATGTGACCCATGGCGAATGTGTTGGTTGGCCGGCGTGCAGTGTCGGCCCGGCAGTTGGAGGTCGGTGCGGCCGCCGCATTTGAGGTTTCGTCGGGACAATTGGTCCAAATCATCGATCTGGTCGGCAAGCAGGTCGCGTCGTTTGTGGCGGTAGGCAAGAATGGGTCGGTCGAGCGGCTGTCACCATCGACCACGATCACCGCCAATGCCTCGCTGGTGCTGAAAGTCGGGGACCGGCTCTATTCCCAGCACCGCAAGCCGATGTTCGAGATCGTTGAGGATTCGGTGGCGCGGCACGACCTGCTGACGTCGCCCCTGCCAGTGAATGACGATACCGATTCGAAGACGGCGATCAAGAAATCGACCGCCTCGTCACTTGTGGCTGCTGCCCTCGAAGCCGGGATCGAGAGCGGGCAAGTGTCCGATCCAATCAACTTCTTCAAGCACGTCGTCGTTAAACAGCGTGGTGAGCTCGACGTCAAGGAGTCGTTTGCCGAGCGTAACGACACCGTGGTGATGCGGGCGCTGGCGGATTGCACCGTAGTGGTGGCCAACGCCTATCCGGAAAAGAAGGCCGGGATCGCCAATGCGGTCGCGCCCAAGGGCCGGGTTCCACAGATCCTGGTTCGAGTCTACCAATAGAGCACTCTAATTGTGGAAACCGGTGAGCCAGGGTCGCGATTAGAACAGCAAACCGACCAGGAATCCAGTGACAATCATGATACCGATGGCAACCGCCAGGAGCGTCACCTGGTCGGAGCGGCTCAAGGGAATACCACGCGGTGAATTTTGTTTTGACATCGGTCCTCGTTTTCTACACGGCCTCGCACCAGGTGGGTGAATGATATGGCGTCGGGCTGATTGCCAGAGTTCTCCTGACAACGATTCCTCTCTGAATATGGTACTCAAGATCCTGAACGTCACGCTGGCGCGATGATCGTCACCTTGCCAGCGTATATGATTCCTTGGAATAGTGATGTGTGGCTCCCGGCCAGCTTCACGCCCACCAACGATTGGGGAAAAACGATCCGGCCGCCAGGATGTGCCGCCTGCTTCCAGGGGCCACGATCGGAACCTATGACTACCGCGACCCACAACCTCATGCTTCTTGCCTACGGTGGACCGAACTCCCTCGAAGACGTTGGGCAGTACCTGCTCGATGTCCGGAACTACCGGCCCACGCCTGATCACATCATCGAGGAGATCACGGACCGCTACCGGCAGATCGGGGGCCGCTCGCCGATTCTCGAACTCACCAACGCCGAGGCGGCCGGTATCGAGCGCGCCCTCAACGACCAGGCAGAGGATGGCGAAACCTGGAAGGTCTGGGTTGGCATGCGGCACTGGCATCCCTTCATCAAGGATGTGTTTGCCGAAATGAGCGATGACGGCGTCACCGAAGCGGTTGGCCTGGTCATGGCCCCGCATTACTCGAAGATGAGCATCGGCGCCTACTTCAAGCGGGCCGACGATGCGGGATCACCGGTGCGCCTGCGCCAGATCAG
>JALZMD010000313.1 GCA_030858375.1 Chloroflexota bacterium | reverse complement strand
TTCATCGACGCAAACCTCCTTCCTGGCATGCGTGCATGCACAGGGGTGATGGGTGGCGAATCACCGAACATTGCTCGTTCGGTTGCCGCACAATCCACGGCGACTGCAGGCCGGCCAGTTCCGGGTTTTCGGAATCGCACGAATAGGGTTTCGTCCGTCGGTCACGTCGTGCAGTGGCGATCATCATACACCGCATCACTGCGCCAGGTTTGCCTATGTGAATTCCGTGCCCGAGAGAACATTTGCGATCGCGTCTCGCATCTGGTGATGGATCGCCGGATTGGCCGCCAGCGCCTCAGGTGTGTAGAGATCGAAACCGTCGTGATTGAGCGCCGTCACAGTTCCCCCCGCTTCGCGAACGATGATCACCCCGGCCCCCATGTCCCACGATTGCACCGGACGCTCCCAGTACCCGTCGAGCCTCCCATTGGCGACCCAGCAGAGATTGAGCGCGGCCGCACCGTCGCGCCGCACACCGCGCGCGGCATTGTTGAAATACTCCCACAACACCATCTGCCAGGCCCGGTCCCCAAGATCGTACGAGAACCCGCTCGCCAGCAGCGAGCGTTGCAGGGAGTCCGTAGCGGACACCGAAATCGGCACGCCGTTGAGCGTGGCGCCGTGATCCTTGCGGGCAGCGAACAGCTCGTCCCGCATCGGATCGTAGACCGCCCCCACAACCGGTTCGCCGTTGTGTTCCAGGCAGATTGAGACCGCGAAGTGCGGGTACCGGTGCGCGTAGTTGGTGGTACCGTCGAGCGGATCGAAGACCCAGCCGAACGGCTGCTCCGACATCGGCACGTCGGCCCCGACCGAGCCTTCCTCGCCGGTCATCCGGTGATCCGGGAAGGCGGCCTTCAGTCCTTCCCAGATCAGCTCCTCCGAGGCGTGATCGGCATCGGTGACGAGATCGACGAGGCCCTTGTGGGTGACCTCCCGCTCCTGATCGAGCCGATCTCGCAGGATCGCGCCCGCCTGGACCGCCAGCTCGGTGGCCAGGGCCAGTCCACCGTCCAGCGTAGCTTCGTAACGATTTCGTTCCGTTTCCGTCACCATGGCTCCTTGCTTAGTCCTTTCACGACGATTCGCGTGTTCGCGCCGAGCCGATCGGCCAGCGGGGGAAGGCATCGGCGTCGAGGCTGCCACGAACCCCTCGTTCGTATTCGACAAAGCCCAATCCGGCGACCATCGCCGCGTTGTCCGTGCAAAGCGAAAGGTCCGGCCAGCGCACCTCGGGTTGGTCGTGGCCAGACCATGTCGACGCCGCGCGTTCGCTGAGCCGTTCCCGGAGGCGGCGATTGGCGGCAACGCCACCGGCGATCAGGATCGAGCGGGCATCGTGCGCGCGGGCGGCACGGATCGCTTTCTCGCTCAGCACGTCGACAATTGCCTCCTCGAACGAGGCCGCGAGATCGGCCACGGGCAGGTCATCCTGGAAGCGCGGCGGCCGGTGCTCGGGAAACAAGGCGCCCGGATCGGATCGTGGGGCATCGTCGACGATCCGGTACCGGTCGACCTCTCGCAGCAGCGCGGTCTTCAAGCCCGAGAAGCTGAAGTCGAGCGAGCCTCCAAGGCTGGAACGGGGCAACGAATAGCTGGTCGGGTCGCCGCCTGCCGAGGCGGCCTGGATCGCCGGGCCACCGGGATAGCCGAGTCCGAGCAACCTGGCCCCCTTGTCGAAAGCCTCACCTGCCGCGTCGTCGATCGTGCTGCCCAGCACAGTCAACTCGCCGACCCGTTCGATCAGCAGCAACTCGGTGTGGCCGCCGGAAACCAGCAGGCACACGGCGGGCAACGCGGGCGGAGCGACAGACTGCCCGGGCAATTGCAGCCAGTTGGCGTAGACGTGGGCTTCGAGGTGGTTGACCGGGATCAGCGGTTTATCCAGAGACATCGCCAGCGCCTTGGCGGCGTTGACCCCGACGATAAGCGACCCGGCCAGGCCGGGCCCCTGGGTGAAGGCGACCGCATCGATCTCGTCGTACCCAATCCCGGCTCCGGCCACGCCTTCGCGAACGACGGGGATGATCGCCTGGATCTGGCCCCGGGCCGCCAGTTCGGGCACTATCCCGCCGTAGACCCGGTGGATGTCGATCTGCGAAGAGATGACGTTCGACCGGATCAGATGGCCATCGACAACGACGGCGGCGGCGGTTTCATCGCAGGATGTCTCGATCCCGAGGATGTTCACGAGTGCAATTCCCGGCCGGCAGGGAGCAACCATGTCATCGCGAACTCGGTTCCTTGTCGAAACTGAGTTTATGGGTCAGGCGGCGGCGGCGGTCCTCGATCTGACGAAGGTAGTCCGGGTCCTTCAGCGATGCCGACCACATGATGAACGCATCCTCGTTGTTGTCGCTGTAATAACGGGGCCGTCGTCCCTGGACGGTGAACCCATATTTCTGGTAGAGCGCCTGGGCGCTGGTGTTGCTAACCCGCACTTCAAGCGTCACCCAGTTGACGCGGCGCCGGATCGCCTCGTCGACCATCGCGATGAACAGGAGTTCCCCGAGGCCACGGCCCCGGAGCGAGGGTATAACTCCGATCGTCGTGATGTGCGCCTCATCGTAGAGGTTCCACATCCCCGCGAAGCCGATGATCGGCGGCGGCTCGACGTTCTGCTGGCGACGGCCAAGGGGCCAGAACGTGAACCGACGCGGCCGCCGCGAAACCGGCCGGGGCGTGATCAGGTCGAAGTCGCCACTGCGGGCATCGAGTTCGTCGGTCTCCACATGTTCGGCGTAGGGATCGTCACGGAGGACGATGTAGTAATTCTGCTCTGGATTCTTGAGTTCGCGGCGATATGCCGATAGCGGCCACGGATTCGTGAAGCAGAGCCGCTCCACCTGGCCGACCTCATCGACATCTTCCTGTGTCATTGGCTCAAGAACATACACCCGGAAACGACCTCGAAGTGCTGGAGCGGACGATAACGGTACGGCGCACGTACCACGACACCGCTAGTATGCCGCAGGCGTTGCCCTGCATGACACCTGCGCAGGCCCACGGGTACGGTGCGGGTCAGGATGTGCAACGGAAGGCACCGCTGCGGTACACTGCGCTGGCACTCGCCGGAGTGGCGGAATGGCAGACGCGGTGCACTCAAAATGCATTGCCGCAAGGCGTGGGAGTTCGAGTCTCCCCTTCGGCACCAATACCCTTCCATATTTGGACCTCCGTTGCAGATCTCTAGGCAGACATGGGGATCCGGCCCATCCGGCCTCAGCGAAGCCCTTGTGATGATGCAGTCCTCGCTCAAAAAACTATTGCGGGGAAACTCGGGATCAGTCCAGCAGATCTGCGGATACTTGCAGCGCGCGAGGGCCGGATTGTGTGTCGGGGCTCGACGCCAGCAGGCGAAGTGGTGGCGAAGGCTTCCAGCAGCCAAAACGAGTTCCAGCGTGAAGCAGACGCCATGGCGAGGCTGACTACGATCGGCGTGCCAGTCAGCGATGTCGTATCCGTGGACGGTGGCCCACCATCTACCTTCGTCGCGTCGTGGGCGGAGGGGAGGCCGATCGTCGCGGACAGTGATCCGCAGGCTCTCCGGGAAGTCGAGGCAATCCTGGACCGCATTCACGGGCAAGTGGCGAAGCCACCATTTTCGGGACACGCATGCATCGAGCACTGGATCGAGGCATGGTTTACCCAGGTGGTGACCTGGTGGCGCTCGACCACTCATCATTCTCCTGAGTTCGATCGTGTATGCGAAGGGTGGCTGACTGAAGTGAAGCCGCTCCTCTCCAATCGGCCAGGAAGGCTCATCCTGTTTGACGGTCGACCGGACCACTTCCTGGTCGATGTCACCGGGCGGATCCGCCTGATCGACGTGGCCGACTTGATGGCTGGTGACCCAGCGATGGACCTGGCCGTGCTTGAACTGGGTGCGCCAGGAATCCTGCCGCCGGTGATCGAAGGCTACGCTCCACATCCAGTCGAACGAGATGCGATTGCAACGCTCGTGCCGTTCTACGTGTTACTGAGGGCGCTCTCCGACGCGGAGTGGCAGGCCAGGGTTCAGCACAACGACGCGGGAGCCAAACGGGACCTCACCTTCGCCCAGGCGCTGATGGCGAGCCGGACCGGTCACGCCTGACGTTCGTCTGGCAACACTATGAAATGCCGACCATGGTCGGCACAAACGCAAGGATGCCGCCAGTCTCCCGGATCACGTACGCAAACTCGGCTCCCGACCAGGACTGGATCGGACTTCCGGCCGCAGCCGAGCCGTACGCCGTGAAGCCGAGTTCCCGTGCCATCAACTCCGATCGCAGGAGGTGAAACCCATCGCTCACGATCAGGAGCGATTCCGCGCCCGAACCGTCCAGCACCTCCGCCACGCCCCGCATGCTCTGCCAGGTGTCGCGCCCTTGGTTTTCGAACCGGAGCGACGAGGCGGGCACGCCCCGGTCGAGCAGGTATTGCTCGCCGGTTTCCGCTTCGGTGTAGGCATCGCCTGGTTGTTTGCCACCAGTCAGCACGATCAGCGGCGCGTAGCCCTCCTGATACAGGTTTAGGGCGTGGTCGAGCCGTGCCCGGAATACTTCTGACGGCCGCCCGTTGTACTGCGCCGCTCCGAGTACTACGATCGCGTCTGCCTGGTTCGCCGTGCCGGTGTGCGCTTCCCAATAGACGGCGGCACCGACGAGCATGATCGACACCGGGATCAGGACCACGACGAGCAGGAATGCCCTCCGCAACCACCGGCGCCAGGCCGGTCGGGGACGTACCCGCAACTGCCCCGCTTCGTCCGTGATCTGACGAGCGTAAGCGGAGCCAGTGAGCCAGGGGGCGTTGGAAGACGAATGAGCATCCGGGGCGGTGCGTGTAATCGTCACCGGTTGGCTGGATGATGGGCTGGGAACCTCGGGAAGGCGCGGGGTTGCGCCGGAATCTGTCATGCCCGAATCATGACACCCCGGCGCGTTACCTCGCAACGCTCACCCCATATCCGGACATGTCCGCGTCCGTCGACCGAGTGGCCTGGTTTGACGGTTCGACTCAGGACGGAGCCGCTGCGTCCTCGCGCAATGCAGCGATTTGCTCCAGGGCGGCGGGGTTTTCGAGCGACGACATTTCGCCGGGAGGCGTTCCCAGCCAGGCCGCACGGATCGCGCGGCGCATGATCTTGGCGTTGCGTGTTTTCGGCAGGTCGCTCACGAAAACAACTCGCGCGGGCCGCATCGCCGCGCCCAGGTGGTCGCCGATGAAACGACGCACCTCGTCCGCCGATGTATCTGCTATCTCCAGACCGGGCATCGGGATCGCGAAAACGACCACCGCGTCGCCTTTCACCGGGTCCGGGACGCCGATCGCCGCCGCCTCGCGAACGAGCGGGTGGGCCACCGCCGCGCTCTCGACCTCGGCCGGACCGATCCGCTTGCCGGCCACCTTCAGCGTATCGTCGGAACGGCCCCGGATGTACCAGTAGCCATCGGTGTCGATCTCGGCGTAGTCGCCGTGGAGCCACGCATCCGGGAAGCGCGACCAGTAGGTCTCCTCATAGCGGACCGGATCGCGCCAGAGCCCGTTCGTCATGCCCACCCACGGCTCGCGCAGCACCAGCTCGCCGACACCGCTCCGGATCGGCTCGCCGGCCTCATCGACGACATCGGCAACCATCCCCGGCACCGGCCCCGCAAAGGAGCACGGTTTCATGGGCGATATCGTGAACCCCGAGACGATGCCGCCGGAGGTTTCCGTTCCGCCGGAGTAGTTGATGATGGGGCAGCGGCCCTCGCCGACGACCTCGAAGAACCACCACCACGGATCGGGATTCCACGTCTCGCCGGTCGAGCCCAGCGCCCGCAACGAGGACCGGTCGGTCGCCTCGACGATCGCCTCGCCGTGGGGCATCAGCGCCCGGATCGCGGTCGGCGCAAGACCGAGCGTGGTGACCCGGTGGCGCTCGACCATCTTCCAGAGCCGGTCCGGTCCGGGATGATCGGGCGTGCCTTCGAGCAGCACGATCGTGGCGCCGAGCGTGAGCCCGCCCGCGATCAGCCACGGGCCCATCATCCAGCCCAGGTCGGTCAGCCAGAACAGGGTGTCGTCATCCTGGACGTCGAAGCAATAGGCGAGGTCGTGGGCCGCCTTGATCGGAAACCCGGCGTGGATGTGCACCGATCCCTTGGGCCGCCCGGTCGTGCCCGAGGTGTAGAGGATCATGTACGGGTCGTCGGCCGCGGTCGATAGGGCGTCGAACTCGGGCGCGGCGGTCGGTTCGAGGTCGTGCCACCATGTGTCGCGGTCCGGATTCCAGTCACACGAGCCGTCGAGCCGCTGGATCACCAGGCACTTCGCCACGCCAGGGAGCCGTGCCAGCGCCCTGTCCGCTACATCCTTCATGGGGACGCGCTTGCCGCGCCGCTCGAACCCGTCGGCGGTGATCAGCACGCTGGCGTCGCAGTCGTCCAGCCGGGAGACGATCGCCTCGTCGCCGTAGCCGGAGAAGAGCGGCACGTAGGTCGCGCCGAGCTTGCCACAGGCAAGGGTGACGGCGACGGTTTCGGGCAGCATCGGCAGGAAGATGCCGACCCGGTCACCCTTGTTCACGCCCAGCGACTGGAGGGCATTCGCGAAGCGGTTGGTCAGGGCGTCCAATTCACCGAACGTCAACCTGCGAACCGATTCATCATCGCCTTCCCAGATCACGGCGATGCGGTCACGGTCGGTTCCCCGCGCGTACCGTTCAAGCGCGCTGGTGACGTAGTTGAACCCGGCTCCAGGAAACCACCGGGGCCAGGCCTTGCCTCGCGAAAGATCCCAGACGCGGTCGAACGGCCGATGCCACATCAGGTCGAGGTCGGCCAGAACATGCTGCCAGTACCGTTCGGGATCTTCGGCCACCACCGGGTATAGGTCGGCCAGCCGAGGCACCCGCATCCGGGCCATCAGGCGACGCAGGCGGCTGCGCTCGATCGTGTATTCGCCGGGTTCCCAGGCAATCACGTCATTGTCCGATTCGATGGTGTCGGTCATGGTCATCCCGGGTTTGGCGCATGGCGCCTGCGACATGGTTCCGGCGTTGGCGTTTCCTGCCTGCATTGTCCGTGCCGGATGCGGAAGGGGTCAAGCCGGGCGCCGGATGCCGATATGAGACACTTCGCCCAACGAATGAGCGAAAGGGTCACGATGGTTTGGCGCAACCTCTTCCATAAATCCACCAGGCGGGACGAACCCGAATCGCCCGCGCCTGACCGCGAACCAGCCATGCCCACGCGGGACGTCCCTCCTCACCTCGCCCAGGCAATCGAGAAGCGCTCGGGCGAATCAGGAATGGGACCGCCCCAGGATCCAGGCCAGCGCAAGCTCGCCGGATTGCGGCGCCAACGGGTCGTGATTCTGTTCGACATCGAACAAGGTGAACTGGCCGCCTCGCCCGACAATCCCTGGACGCAACGGATCGCCCTCCTGACCGAAGCGATGACGGGAGTCGCTGACGACCTGGTTGCCGCCAACACGATCGAACCTGGCCCGTACCACGCCGTTCCGGAAACACCGATCGCCATCGGCGCGATCGACAGCGGCGATGCCGCGTCGGTCGAGTTCGCAGTTGGCGATCAACGGTTCCTCTATTCCGAAGATCAGGACTGGGCCGAACGCGGGCACCAGATCGCGCGGAGCGAACTCGTGCGTCGAACGGGCGACGTCGACGCCCTCCTGCCGGGTGACACTCCCGCCGACCTCCGGGACGACCTGCGCGCCCATCTAAGCGACAGCCTGTTCGTGATGGCTTCGGACTTGCGGGACCGGACGCTCGACGGCGATCCCATGCCCACCAACCCGTCCCTCGCCGACCACGCCGCGCCGTGCCCGGTTTGTGGCAACTGGACCGACTGGCGCGGCACCTGCCAGGCCTGCG